>CAXMLT010000736.1:0-4730 GCA_964194245.1 uncultured Hyphomicrobium sp. | reverse complement strand
GTGCTAGACCAGGCGCGAAATTGACGCGCTTATTTTCACCTTGATTCGGCCCAGTCCCAGCCAAGCTCAGGTCACGCCGCACGCCTAGCGTGACGGACATGCGGGTCTCGAACAGACTTGATGCGGAACTCACGCAGCCTGCGCTGCGTTTCCGCGCCAGAGATCGAACATACGGGGACTATTCGCCATGAAACGGTTGTTTCTGGCCGGCATGATTTCCGGCTTATCGTCGGCCTGCGTCTATGCCGCGGACCTCGGCCCCTATCGCGCTCCGCCGCCGCCCGAACGCGACTATTACGAGCCAGTCCGCGAAATACCGTCGTGGCGGGGCTTCTATGCCGGCATCAACGCGGGCTATGCGTGGGGCGGAGATGATAGCGTCACGCTGTCGGGTCCGGGCGGCACCGCGACAGGTACGCTCGAGCCCAACGGTTGGTTCGGCGGTGGCCAGATTGGCTACAACGCACAGTTCCAATCGCTCGTGTTCGGCATCGAGGCCGATCTGCAGGGCGCCGACATCAGTGACGGCAACGCCTTTGCAAGCACCAACGTTGATTGGTTCTCTACCGTCCGCGGTCGCGTCGGCTATGCCGCCGGTCCGGCTCTGCTCTACGCCACCGGCGGCTTCGCTTTCGCCGACGTCGATACCCACGCTACTGTGAGCGGCGTCTCCTTCAGCAGCGACGAGGTGAAGACGGGCTATGCGCTCGGTGGCGGCATAGAATGGGCATTCGCGCCGAATTGGTCGCTCAAGTCGGAATATCTCTACGTCAACCTCGGCGACGACGATTTTACCGGACCGGGCGGAGTCGCGGCCCACTCAGAACCCGACTTCCACACCGTGCGTATGGGCCTGAACTACCGCTTCTGAGGCATGGCATCGATCGGACGGGCGGGTGCGTGCAGAGCATCCGCCCGTTCTTTTGTGTCAGTGCGCGCGGCTTGCGGCAAAGCGCCCGGCCTCGATGAGGATTTCCCGTCGTGCGTCAAAAGGCTTTAGCGCGGCGATCGCATGCTGCTCCGCCTCGCCAAGCAGCGTTCGTGCCTTCGGAATGCCAAGCAGCCCGATGAGCGTCGCCTTGCCCGCTGTGCTGTCCTTGCCCGTTGCCTTGCCGACCTTCGCAGCCTCGCCCTCGGCATCGAGAAGATCATCCGCGATCTGGAACGCGAGACCCAGGTGCTCGCCGTACTCGCGCAGAGCACCTCGTTCGCGCGGACAGCCCTGCGCGAGGATCGCGCCCGCCTCGCAGGCGCAGGCGATGAGGGCTCCCGTTTTCAAGCTCTGCAGCTCACGCACATGCGCGACCGTGCGCTCGGTCGGCTCGCCGCGCTTCTCAGCGGCGAGGTCGAGCATCTGGCCTTTCACCATCCCGCGACCGCCCGCCGCCTTCGCGACCTCGGCCGCAAGCTCGGCGCGGACGCGGGCATCGGGGTGGGTTTTCTCCTGCGCGAGGATTTCGAAGGCGAGCGTCAGCAACGCGTCGCCCGCAAGGATTGCCGTCCATTCGTCATAAGCCTTGTGCACGGTTGGGTGCCCCCGGCGCACGTCGTCGTCATCCATCGTAGGAAGGTCGTCATGCACGAGCGAATAGCGATGGATGCACTCGATCGCTGCAGCAGTGTTTACCGCTTGCGCTGCCGGGATGCCGAACAGGGCCGCGCTTTCGAGCACCAGGAATGGCCGGAAGCGCTTGCCGCCGGTGACATGCCGCATGGCGGCGCCGAGCCGCGTCCCCTCGCCCGGACCGCACTCGGTAAGCAGCGCGTTAAGCCGCTCCTCGGTGAGGCCCGCCGCATCAGCAAGCCTTTGCACAATCCCCATTGACCGATTACCTGTAGCCCTGGCAACCCATTCCTGGCCGGGTGCTATCTGGCGACCTGGCGCTCGCGGATATAGCACCCGGGGCACGCAAGGAAAGCATGGCCAGCTCCAACCCTCCTTTTGACGCAGCCGACAACCCGACGACGCAACCGCTGCGGAGGTCGGAGCCGGAGGCCGCGCAGGAGCCGCAGCCGCCCGCAACAAGCGCGCTGCGGCAGAGCACGAACTGGTTCGAGCCCGACTTCGACGCCGATGTTCCAACGACGGCTGTGACGCAGCCGGTCGAGCCGGCGCCTGAGAACCCACATAGCCCGGAGAGCAAAGTTGAAGCCGCGCCGGCGGAGACCCCGCCACCCGTCGATCCGATGCCTGCCGAACTGCCACCGACGGACGCGATCGTTGAACCGACCGCGTGGAATATCGCCGCTGACGAGCCGACCACGATGAGCAGGGTCGCCGCCGAGATCGCGGCCGCCCTGATGCCTACGGTGCCGGTGCAGTCTCGGACCGAGCCCGAACCCGTTCCCGTGTACGCGGCTCCCACCTTCATTCCGCCTGCGCCAACTGACGTGTCTGCTGTCGTGCGCGCGTCTTCCGCGCCGGCCCTCGCGCTGACCAAACCATGGCGGCTGACCGATCTCGCCGTGCGCGCCGGCAAGGTCGCGGCGATCGTCTTCTGCGCGTGGTTCTGCGTCGTCCTCGGGCTCATCGCGCTCTACCGCTTCATCGACCCGCCGTTCTCCTCGCTCATGGCCATGCAGTGGGTTGGCGGAACGGACGTCCACCAGGACTGGGTGCCGCTCGAGAGCATCTCGCCCAACCTCATCCACGCCGTCGTGGTGTCGGAAGACAGCCGCTTCTGCGAGCATTGGGGCATCGACTTCGTCGAGATCGCGGAAGCCTTGAAGCGCACACCCTTTGGGCCGCCACGCGGAGCCAGCACCATCACCATGCAGGTCGCCAAGAACCTGTTCCTGTGGCCGGCGAAGAGCTATGTGCGCAAGGTCATCGAGGTGCCGCTGACCTTTGCGATCGAGCTATTCTGGCCGAAGCGCCGCATCCTCGAGGTCTACCTCAACATCGCCGAATGGGGCCCTGGCATCTTCGGGGCGGAGGCCGCCTCGCAGGCCCATTTCAACCGGCCGGCAAGTCGGCTTTCGGCCCGCCAAGCGGCCCAGTTGGCCGTGGCGCTGCCAAATCCGATTGCCCGCGATGCCGGTTCGCCAGGCCCGCGGACCGCCCACCAGGCCTCGGTAATCCAGCGGCGGACGGGCCACGAGCCCGAGGCCATTGGCTGCGTCATGACGGGCGGATAAGGCCGTGCTCGACCCCCTGGCACTCCCCCAGGAATGTAGTATAAGGCGCCCCCAGCTTGCCCCGGATCCGTCATTGGCCCCGGGGCGTTGACTTATCGGATATCCGGCCAGAGGCGCCGGCAACCGGCTCGCGGCAGTGAAATTGACCGGTTTGGCCGAGAAGCACCTCGCCATTGCAAGGAGTAGAAAATGGCTGTTCCCAAGCGAAAAGTATCACCGATGAAGCGCAACCAGCGTCGTTCGCATGATGCGTTGAGCGCGCCCACGTATGTGGAGGACAAGGAGTCGGGTGAGCGCCGCCGCCCCCATCATATTGACCTAAAGACCGGAAAGTATCGCGGCCGTCAGATCCTGGCCCCGAAGGCCGACGCGTAAGACTTCCAGCCGGCTGTTTGCGGCATATGCGAAGGCCTTTCCGCGTTGCAGCCGCAAGGGCCTCGTGGCAAAAGCTCTTGGATTGGGGTCATTGAGGCCGGCTGGAAAAGGGGAATTCGTATGTCGCTCAGGTCGCTTCCGCTCATTGTGCTGGCCTTCATCCTCTACAACGCCTTGGTGCTGCTTTTTGGCGTTGATGTGCTCGACAAGAACTTGTTCGAGATTCACATGCTGAGCGGCGGCATCTGGAAGTTCAACTGGGGCCATCTCATCATCCTGGCGACCCTGATGCTGCTCTTCATCGAACTCGTGAAGTCGACCTACACCAACGCCTCCTCGCTCGTTGACCACGGCCTGTCGATGATCGTGTTCATCGCCTGCCTCATCGAGTTCCTGATGACGCCGCAGGCGGCGACCTCGGTGTTCTTCCTGATTGTGGTCGCAACGGCGATCGACGTCGTCGCCGGCTTTACGATCGGCATCCGCGTCGCGCAGCGCGACCTCACGTTCGGAACGAGCAACTAGCATTGCGCAAGACGGGGCGGTTGCGCATGTACGCGATCGCCCGCTCGGCGCCTACGTTCGCTATCGTTGAGAGAAAGAAGCGGCTACTCGCGGTCCTGCGAGAGCTTGTCGATCTTCTGCTGCATGCTCGCAAGCTGAGCTTTCAGCTCGCCCAGCTCATCGGACTCTTTCGGCACTGCACCCTTTTCGCCCTTCTCGGGCTGATCCCCGCGCTTGCCGCCGGCGGGAAGGCCCGTGAACGGGCTCCACATGGACAGCGCCTGCTCGAACATCTGCATGTTCTTGCGCGCGGTGTCCTGATAGAACTCGAAGGCTGCGGCCGGATTGGAGAAGGCGCTGGCGAACTGCGCGCGGAACTTCTCCTGCTGGCTCGCCAAGTTCTCGAGGCTGAACTGCAGGTAGCCCGGGACCATGCGGCCGATGCTGTCGTCGTAGAAGCGGATGAGCTGGCGCAGGAACGGAACGGGCAGCAGCGTCTGGCCACCCTGGCGGTTCTCCTGCTCGACGATTATCTGCGTCAGCACGGAGTGGGTGAGGTCGTCGCCGGTCTTGGCATCGTAAACGACGAAATCGCGATCACCGCGCACCATCGAGGCGAGATCATCAAGCGTGACGTAAGTGCTCGTCTCGGTGTTGTAGAGCCGCCGGTTGGCATACTTCTTTATGACAACGGCTTCTTTCTTCTCGGCGGG
>CAXMLT010000735.1:0-3079 GCA_964194245.1 uncultured Hyphomicrobium sp. | reverse complement strand
GCTCTACGACAACGCGCTGCTGCTCGACCTCTTGACCGAGGTGTGGCGCGAGACGCGAGAGCCGCTGTTTGCGGCGCGCGTCGCCGAGACGGTCGGCTGGATCGAGCGCGAGATGATCGCCGACGGCGGCGGCTTTGCCGCTTCGCTCGATGCCGATAGCGAAGGCGAGGAGGGCAAGTTCTACGTCTGGAGCCTTGACGAGATCCTCGCTGTGCTCGGCCCCGAGGAGGGGCGCTTCTTCGCCGACGTGTACGACGTCACGCCCGAGGGCAACTTCGAGGGCCATACGATCCTCAACCGGCTGTCGTCGCTGCCGCTGCGCTCGGTCGCCGACGAGCAGCGCCTCGCCGCCGCGCGCACCAAGTTGCTCGAGGCGCGACTAAAGCGCGTGCGCCCCGGCTGGGACGACAAGGTGCTCGCCGACTGGAACGGGCTGATGATCGCCGCGCTCGCGCGCGCCTCGCTCATCTTCGATCAGCCGCAATGGCTCGAGCTCGCCGAGCGCGCGTTCGATTTCGTCCTGACGCGCATGACGAGGGACGGCCGCCTGCAACACGCCTGGCGCGCCGGCATCGCCAAGGCACCGGCGACGGCGAGCGATTACGCCAACATGATCTGGGGCGCGCTGCGCCTGCACGAGGCGACCGGCGAGCAGCCCTACTTCGACCAGGCGCGCGCGTGGACCGAGACGCTCGACCGCCACTACTGGATCGACCCGGAGGGAGGATATGCAACCTCGGCTGACGACACGCGTGACGTGATCGTGCGCCTGCGCCCCGGCAGCGACGACGCGACGCCCAACGCCAACGCGATCCAACTCGCCAATCTCGTCGCGCTTGGAATGCTGACCGAGGTCAGCACATACTTCGATCGCGCGCAGGCCATCCAGGCCGCGTTCGCCGCCGAGTTCGGGCGTAACGTTGTCGCACATACGGGGCTGCTCGCGGCCTCGATGGATCTCATCGCGCCGCAGCTCCTAGTCATCGCGGGCAGTAAGCTTCCGGGCGGGCAAGACCTTATCGAGGTCATTAGAAGTATTTCTTTGCCCGGAGCCCTTCAATACGGCTTCAATAGTAGAACGAGCTCGGAGCTTCCGGCTCTTCGTGCTAAAGAGCCTGTTAACCAACGAGGCTCAGCTTACGCATGTCTGGGGCCGCAGTGCTCGCTGCCTTTGACGGATCCGGCCGAATTCGCTAGGACCTTGAAAGCACAACGAAGTCTATAAGAATCGCAATCGCAACAACCTGCCTGGAAGCGCCGAGGGTCTGCTCCTACTTTGAGGAAAGCGCCGCCGCACCAGGTACGAGGCGAACCCCAAAGCCCGTTCGCAGGTTGTCTGACTAACTTGTTCGGAGACCGGTTGATGCCATCCCTGCGCTCCATTGTGCGCTACGGCTACGCACCGTTCATGATGTTCGGCATGACGGCCGCTGCCTACTGGGTGGTGTCCGACTTGGTCGTCGCCCGCGGCCACACGTTGGCTTACCTCCTGCTCGTGCCGCTGCTGGCGCTGGCCTACATCATCGCCTTCGCGGCCGAGCGCACCGCGCCGTTCTTCGAGAACTGGAACGACCACGACGCCCACGCCGACAACACGTCGAACATCCTGCACATCATCGTCTACGAGTACCAGGCAACGGTTGGCGTGCTGCTGATCCCGGTGATCTGCTGGCTGTTCCCGTTCCAGGGCCTGTGGCCGACGCAGTGGCCGATGTGGGGGCAGGTCATCATGGCGTTTGTTATCGCCGACTTGGCCTTCATGATGATGCACTACCTCAGCCACCGTTACGCGCCGCTGTGGCGGCTGCACGCGGTGCATCACGGCGTCGGCCGCCTTTACGGCATGAACGGCGTGCTGCGCCATCCGCTGCACCAGATCATCGACATGATCATCGGCAACGCACCGCTCGTGATCATGGGCATGCCGGTGCCGGTCGCGGTCGTGCTGGGCTTCCTCATCTCGATGACGCTGATCGTGCAGCACTCGAATGTGGATGCGCGGCTTGGACCCCTGCAGAAGCACCTGTCGATCGGACGCATCCACCATCTGCATCACGTCAACTGGGGCACCGAGGGCGACTGCAATTTCGGGCTGCTGCTGACCGTGTGGGACCGCCTGCTCGGCACCTTCCAGGAGACGCCGTCACGGCCGATCACGGCGGCCGACCTCGGCGTCGACGAGCTGCCGAACTTCCCCAAGAGCTATTGGGATCAGTTGTTCCTACCGATCCACTACAAGCCCGGCCAAGGCGAGCCTGAGCGCTATCGTAAGCCGGTTGCCGACCTCGAGACCCCGGCGCAGGAAGCGCGCCGCATCGTTGACGCCGCGGAGTAACGCCGCTCCCTTCAACTGTCGGATCCGAGTTGCCGCGAACGTCCTAGCGTAGGATCGTTCGATCAGGGATGACCGACATGAAATACATGATGTTCGTTGCGACCGACAGTGCGCCGGACGGGCGCCCAGAAACTCCGGGTGAAATCGAGGACTGGCTCACCGGCGTCAGCGACGGCAAGCGCATCACCGGAGACCGTCTGCGCCCAAGGCAGGATGCGAAAACAGTCCGCGTTCGCTCCGGCAAGGTTCTCGTCACCGACGGGCCGTTCACCGAATCCAAGGAAGCGATCGTGGGCTTCGACATTCTCGAGTGCGACAGCCTGGAGGAAGCGATCGAGATCGCGGCCAGGCACCCGATGGCTCGCGCCGGCCGGCTCGAGCTGCGCGCCTTCTGGCCGTTCGAATAGCAAAAAGGGCCGCGGTGAAGCGGCCCTTTCGCGTTTCGGTGCTGGCGCGAGGCGCCTAAGTATTCATCGATGAGAAGAACTCGCCGTTGGTCTTCGTCGACTTCAGTTTGTCGATGAGGAACTCGATCGCGTCCATGGTGCCCATCGGGTTGAGGATGCGGCGCAGGACGTAAACCTTCTTGAGCTGGTCCTTGGGAACGAGCAGGTCCTCCTTGCGCGTGCCGGAGCGCGACACGTCGATCGCCGGGAACACGCGCTTATCGGAGACCTTGCGGTCGAGGATGATTTCCGAGTTACCCGTGCCCTTGAACTCTTCGAAGATCACCTCGTCCATGCG
>CAXMLT010000734.1:0-8327 GCA_964194245.1 uncultured Hyphomicrobium sp. | reverse complement strand
GATGATAGACCGTGCCGTTGCGCTTCGAGGCGGCCGCGACGCGCGCCGCGCGTCTCCGACGCTTGTGCCCGTACCAGCTCAGCGCGCCCTGCACGTCGTTTGGAAACTTGTGCATCGCCTCGGCCAGCACCACGGCGTCCTCGAGTGCCAGCACGCCACCCTGCGCGAGAAACGGCAGCACGGGGTGGGCCGCATCGCCCAGCAGCGCCACTGGTCCATGCGACCAGCCGCGCAGCGGCGTCATGGTGTGCAGCGCCCATCGCTTCCAGTTCTGCGCCTCACTGATGAGATCGGCGAGCGGCTCGGCGCACGCGGGCAGGTGTTGCTGTACCCAGGCCGGGTGCACGGGTGCCGCCCATTCCGTGTCGTCGTGCTCGTCCTTGAGGATGACGACGATCGCGAGCTCGGCGCCGGCCGAGACCGGGTAGTGCACGACGTGCGCGTCCGGAAACAGCCAGATCCCGGTCTCCTGCTTGAAGAACTCGGGCGGCAGCGCATCGAGCGGCAGCACGCTGCGCGCAGCACTCTTTCCCGCAAAGCGGGGGGTCTCGGGCGTGAATAACAGCGACCGCACCGCAGACCAAAGTCCGTCAGCGGCGATCAGCGCCTTGCCAGTCCAGGCCTGACCTGCGGAAGAGGCGACCGCGACGTGCGGGCCGTCGGTAGCAACCTCGGCCACGTCGAAGCCCATCGACAGGGCGATGAGCGGCTCTGCGCGCGCGGTCTGCAGAAGCGCGGCGTGCAGGTCCTTGCGATGCGCGACCCAGTAAGGCGCGCCGTGACGCGCCGCGATCCAGCGCCCCAGGGGAAGCCGCGCCAGCTCATCGCCACTCGCGCCGTCGCGCACGCGAATGGCTTCCGGCGTGCCGACGTGCGGGCGCAGCGCCTCCGCCACCTTCAACTGCTTTAGGATGCGCGTGCCGTTGGGGCCGATCTGGATTCCGGCGCCCTCCTCGTGGAAAGCCGAGCGCCGCTCGAGCACGTGCGAGGCGATGCCGCGTCGCGCGAGTGCGATGGCCGCAGCGAGCCCGCCGATGCCGGCGCCGGCGATCAGCACCGGCTCGACGCGCCCCCGGCGCGAGCGCGCGAGCGCTGCTTCCGCGGTCTCGTTCGCCGCCGCCGTTGCAAGGGATCGCTGCGCGGTCATGTGGGTAAGCGGACGGGCCGCACGGGCGTCAGGTGAGCTCCCCGACGAGCGACACGAGGCAGCCCGCGGGATCGCTCTGGTCGGGCGCGAGCCGCGGGTCGTAGATGAAGAGCGTCGAGCAGTAGGGGCAGAGGATCTGCCCGTCGTCGCCCATGTCGAGATAGACGTGCGGGTGATCGTGGGGCGGCCGCGCGCCCATGCAGTTCAGCTCGCGCACACCGATGAAGATCTTCTCGACGCCCTGGTCGTTGGCGAGGTGGGGAACGGCGCTCGATGTCATCGTTTCGGCCCTTATGTGCACGGGTCTGCGGGCTTCGCGGATTGGGGCAACCATAGCGGCGCGGGCCTCGAAATGATAGGGGTTGGCGCCTGTTCGCGGGTGTCGCTGGAGAGGGCCGGACCGGGTGCAAACCTTCGATTCCGACGGCGTCGAGATCGCCTTTATCGACGAGGGTGCCCGCGCAGGCGACCCGGTGCTGCTCATTCACGGGTTCGCTTCGAACGTCGCCACCAACTGGGTCGGTCCCGGCTGGGTGAGCGCGCTGACGCAAGCCGGTTTTCGCGTCATCGCCTATGACAACCGCGGCCACGGACACAGCGCCAAGCTCTACGACCTCAAGGACTATGGCGCGCCGCTGATGGCGGAGGACGCGTGCCGGCTGCTCGACCACCTCGGCATCGAACGCGCGGACGTCATGGGCTACTCCATGGGCGCGCGCATCTCCGCGTTCCTGGCTATTGCGCATCCCGAGCGCGTCCGCAGCCTCGTCTTTGCCGGGCTCGGCATCAACATGGTGCGCGGCGTTGCCGGCACGGGGCCGGTCGCGCGCGCGCTCGAGGCCGAGAGCATCGATCAGGTGACCAACCCGACGGCGCGCACGTTCCGCGCCTTCGCCGAGCAGACGAAGAGCGACCTCAAAGCGCTTGCAGCTTGCATCCGTTCCGCGCGCGCGCCCATCACGGCCGAAGCGCTCGGCAAGCTCGCCTGCCCGGTGCTGGTGGTGGTCGGGGAGGACGACGTGATCGGCGGCGATCCGCTAGCGCTCGCAGCGCTCATGCCTAACGCGCGCGCTGTCGGCGTGCCGGGGCGCGATCACATGCGCACGGTCGGCGACAAGGCCTACAGGCAGGCGGTGCTGGAGTTTCTCAAGACGAGGGCGTGAGCACTCGGACGCGCGCCTTGGTAATACGAGGCCCCGGCGATCATCCGCCCGACCTCGAAAGACAAACGCGGGGTTGTCATGAGATCAAGCAACGATACGAGCCGGGGCCAAGACGCATTACCCTCAAGGCGCGCAACGTTCTTACGCGGTACTAGAAAACGTCACAGCCCCCAAGACCTGGGTTGCCCCAGGCACGAGAAGGCTAGCAGAGCAACTGCAACGCTCCAGTGAAATTCGGCCGAACCGCGACATTCTGGCTGTGGATAAGCGGGCCTCAGTCAGCTTGTGGCCGCCTTCGCATGAGTCGCGGAACGCCTTCAAGTGAACGAGGAGGGGCCGCAAATCAGCCGGAAAAGACTGCTCTCTTAAAGGCCGGGGAAGACATGGATTAATCCGTCGTTAGGGTTACCGCGAGTAGCGTTCCCGTCCCATGCCGCCCCTGAAGTCCCGCGTAATTCTTGGCCTTTTCGGCCCGGTGCTGCTGCTGACGGCTTGCAGCACGGGCGAGGATTTCATCGCCAAGGACGAACCCTGGCGAGCGGTCGAGGAGAGGTCCTGCCTCGCCTCGGGCGCGGTGCACGAGACCGCCTTCATCCACACCCGGTCGGCGCTCGGCGGCCCCAGCGTCTGCGGCGCCGAGCAGCCCTTCGAGATGGCGGCGGCCGACGGCGGTCGCGTGACCTTGAAGCCCGTCGCGCTCCTGCGCTGTCCCATGATCCCGCAGGTCGACCGCTGGATCGCGAGCGTGATCGAACCCGCCGCGCTGCAGACCTACGGCGTGCCCCTCGTCGAGGTCACAATCGCGGGCTCCTATTCCTGCCGGCCGATGAACAACGTGCCGGGCGCCATGCTGTCGGAGCACGGCCACGCCAACGCGCTCGATGTCTCGGCCTTCATCCTCGCTGACGGCACGCGCATCACGGTGAAGAACGGCTGGCGCGGGGATCTGCGCGATCGCGCCTTCCTGCGCACTGTGCACGAAGGGGCATGCAGCCGGTTCACGACCGTGCTCAGCCCCGACTACGACGCCAACCACCAAGACCACATGCACGTCGACCTCGCACGGCGCGGCCCCGACGGGCTCGGCACCGTATGCAAGTGAACTTGGGCATTGAGGTTTAGTTGTCGTCGTCGTCGCAGGGGACGGGGAACTCGATGTCGGGTTCCCAGCACAGCATCTTGAGCTGCACGCGAGCTTTCGCCTGTGCCGATATCGCGACGACCGCAATTGCGACGGCGACGAGAAGCCAGGAGAGCCGCATCGGACACCTTCCTTCCACCAAGCGAAGGATGGACACGACATTAGGTCTTTTCAAGGATTTAGGCCAGGAGGCCGGGCTGCGGACCGGGCTGATGTGAGCCGCCTGCGGCACATACCTGCTGCCATTTCAGGCAAACAGGAATGCGGCGTGACAGTTCGGCGCCTCCTGCTCTAGCTGCATGCGCAACTGAGGCTCCGATACCGCACTGGGCTGATTCATTGTCAGTCTTTCCGACGGCGGAGTTGAAGCTGCGAACAATGATCAGTCACTGTTTCTCAATATCGAATCAGGGGCCCAATGAAAGCAAACTCATTCATTGCGGCGACGCCTCCCTCGTCCTTTGTATGGCTGCTTCGACCGCCTTCGCCGAGCCGATCGGGTCGGCCGTCCGCATCGTCAATAAGGTGACGGGCTCACTCGATCAGCAGCGACACGATCTCACCGTCGGCGACAACGTCAGCCAGAACGAGGCGATCGAGGTCGCTTCCGACGCGCTCGGCGAGTTGAAGCTGCGCGACGATACCAAGCTGGCGCTCGGCCCCGGATCGCGCCTCGTCCTCGACAAGTTCGTCTACAACGCCGCGCCCTCGACCGGCGCCGTGGGCGTCAATCTCGTCAAAGGCGCCTTCCGCTTCATCACCGGGCTCTCCAGCAAGGGCAACTATGAGCTGCGCACGCCGTCGGCGGTGATCTCCGTGCGCGGCACCGTGTTCGACGTCTACGTCGATCAGGCCGGGAGCACCTGGCTCTTGCTGCTCGAAGGCTCGGTACGGGTCTGCAACACGGCGAACCAGTGCACCGACGTCGTCAATCCCTGCGGCGTCGTGCACGTCACGTCCTCGGGCACGCTCGACGGCCCGCTGGGGTGGCCCGCGCAGACGCGGCCGATCAGCTTCACGACCGCATTCCCGTTCGTCGTGACGCCGCCGAGCATCGATGCGACGCCGCTCTTCACCCGCACCGCGGTCGAGAGCAATCAGTGCGCCAAGCCGATCAAGCTGCAGACGCAGAAGGCCGAGGCGCCGCCGCAGACGCCGAGCTATACGCCGCCGGCGCCGAAGTACGCTGCCAAAAAGGCGTCCCCTTACACGGCACCAGTTGCGCCCGCACCCGCGGTGATCCGCGACTTCTCGGGCGCTTACGTCGGCCTCGTGGCAGGCGTGGTTGGCCAGCGATCCGACCCCTATCTTGGGTGCAATGATTTCACCAACACCCCGCCGAGTAATTGCTCGACACTGGTGTCTTTCGGCATACCCGGCAACGCCTATGAAGTGAACAGCGTGGGGTTCACTGGCGGCGGGCAGGCTGGATACAATTTCCGAATGGGCAACATCGTAGCCGGCGTCGAGGGCGATATCACCTATACGGATATCGATGCCACGAGCCATTTCGACCAAATCACTGTGGCCCCCTGCTGCACCATTGTCCGCGCCTCCTCCGTGCACCAGTCGCTGAATAGTCTGTCGACGGTCCGGGGGCGGCTTGGATACGCCTTCGACAACGTGCTCGTTTACACGACCGCCGGTTTGGCCGTCGGGCAAGTCGAGTATGAATTTAAGCTCGACTGGCCTGATATCGGCGGGGTTGCCAGCGATCGAAGCTCGGGGCTGCAGCTCGGATACACGGGGGGGTGCAGGCGTCGAGGTAGGCTTCGGAACCTGGTCCATAAAGACCGAGTATCTCTATTATAATCTCGGGGACGAGACCCTCAATGCGCCATTCTTTCTGGCCGGGGTGCCGCAGCCCTTCGCGTTCAGGCCGCATTTCGTGACCGAAGGTCACATCATCCGCATCGGCACCAACTTCCCGCTCAACTAGTCGTCCGCCTGGGTCGCCTCGTCCTCGCCCATCTGGTCGTAGCTCGGCCGGTCGTTGCTCGCCTTGTCTGCGAAGTAGTCACGCGCGGTCCCAACGTCGGCATGCGCCATCTCCTCGACCGTGCGCTGGCGCAGCTTGCGGAAGTCGGCGACGTCCATGTCGTCCGTCTTGATGTGCTGTGCGTATTGCAGGGCGACGAGCCCCTCCCCGTTCGCCGCCGCCGCATATTTGAAGACGTTGAACTCCATCACGTCGCTGCCCGGCGCCCAGGTGAGGAAGTCGATGATCGCCTCGCCGGTCTTGGGGTCCGCGGTCAACGCGAAGTTGGCGTCCTTGTTGACCGCCTTCACGACCTTGCCGAGCGCGGCGGCGGCGAGTGCCGGGTCGTCGCCGGCCTCGGGATAGGCGTGGAAGGCGAACAGCTTGGTCCAATCGTCGACGGTCTCGCCGGGAAGCGTAAACTCGGCGACGCCGTCGCCGAGACGGCCGTCGGTCAGCTTGGCGCGGTCCTGGTAGTCGAGACGATAGGTCTGTCCGCTGAAGTCGATGATTCGGGTCTCCGCCAGCCCGCAGGTCACCGAAGCGAGGAGGAGCGCAGAGCCGAGTGCGGCGCGCATGTGTCCTATGTCCCTTCGCTCAGCCGCGTTTGTCGAGGTCGCTTGCCGCGACGACGCGCTCGAACGGCTCTGCCTCGCTCCCGATGGTGTAAAGCGTTCCGCCGTCCGGCATCTTCAAAAGGCTCTCGACGCGAAACACGGCCGCTGCCGCCTTGGGCATGGCCTCGAAACGCTCGGGGCGGGTGAAACGCACGCTCGCTCCGACGTCCAACTTGTTGCTCGCCATGCGGCCTCCTCTGCACTGGCGCGGCTGACCTCGATTGCGGGCGAGGCTAGGGTCCGAAGCTAAAGAGAGGGTATCCCGCCGTGCGACAAGTCTACCGAGCGGGGGGAATTCCTCACGGGAGAGCGGATCGTACGGCGGAATTCCACATCGGATGCCTTCGGTCAGCAAATTGAGCTAAAAGCTCACCCATGACCTGGCACAAGGACGGCCCCGGCGCGCGCCGCAGCTATCACCACGGCAACCTGCGCGAGGCGCTGATCGCGGCCGCGCTCGACCTCATCTCGAAGAAGGGCGCGGCCGGCTTCACCTTCGCGGATGCCGCGCGGGCTGCGGGTGTGAGCCCGGCCGCGCCCTACCGCCATTTTCGCGACCGCGACGCGCTCATGGCCGATGTCGCGCGGCGCGGCTTCGAGGGATTCGCAGCCGCGCTCGCCGGCGCGTGGGACGGCGGTAAGCCCTCCCCGCGCGCGGCCTTCGAGCGCGTGGGGCGCGCCTACCTACGCTTTGCTGAGAAGGAGCCGGCGCTGTTCTCGGCGATGTTCGAGTCGGGCCTTGCCGTCAGCGAGTATCCCGAGCTGCGCGAAGCCGGCGACCGCGCCTTCACCGTGTTGCGCGATGCCTGCGAGGCGGTGGCGGCCACGCTGCCGAAGGAGCGCCGACCGCCGTCCTTGATGATGGCGCTGCACATCTGGTCGCTGAGCCACGGCATCGCGACGCTGTTTGCGCGCGGGGACGGTGCGCGCCGCGCCATTCCGATGACGCCGGAGGAGCTCTTGGAGGCCGCCGTGCTCATCTATCTCGAAGGCCTCGGCGTCCCGGCTGACCCGGCGGGGTAGCGCGAACTTCTCGGTAGTCGAAGCGCCGCGCTTGTCCGATTGCGAGCATTCATCCCCTCACCGGCGGTCGCGCTCACGCAGGGAGCTCGCCTAACGGTGGGTAGCCCGAGGATGACGTCGGCAATACTGGCGTAGGTGCCATCGGCAACCCATGTTTCATGGGCGGCCGCAGGAGCCTGCCGATTTTTCGCGGACCGCCCCTTGACGGAGCCGCCACCCGATGGCACCTATGTAAATGTGATGAACATTCACATGAAAGGTTGAACTGCGATGACTCAGGTTGTGGCAACCCTCGACGATCTCGGCCGTCCCGCGTGGATTGCCGTCATGGTCGCTGGCTTCATCCTGTTCTGGCCAATAGGCCTCGCAATTCTGGCCTACTTGCTATGGAGCGGACGCATGGGATGTGGACGGCACGGTGGTGACATGAGCCGCTGGCAACAGCGCATGGCCGACAAGTGGGACGGCAAGATGGAGCGCTGGGGCCGCGAGATGCGCGGCTTCCATTCGAGCGGCAACCACGTCTTCGACGACTACCGCGAGGAGACGCTGCGCCGGCTCGAGGAGGAGCAGCGCGAGTTCCGTGAGTTCCTCGCCCGCCTGCGCAAGGCGAAAGACAAGGACGAGTTCGACCAGTTCATGGCCGAGCGTCGCTCGCGTCCGGCGACCGATGGCCCGCAAGGCGCCACCGCCTAGGAGCGAGACAAGTTCAGCCAGGGCGCGAGCCCTGGCTTTTTGCTTTCCTCAACTTCATCGGGCAGGTCCCCATGCACGTCATCATCCTTGGAGTCCTACTGTTCTGGCTGAGCTGGCCGCTCGGCGTCGCTGTCCTCGCCTTCCTGATCTGGCGCGGACGCGGTGGTCGTTGGCAGCGCTGGATGGCGGATGATCGCCGCAAGGTCCGCAGCGCCCCGCCGAGCGGCAACGCCGCCTTCGACGAGTACCGCGAGGAGACGTTGCGCAAGGTCGCAGACGAGCAGCGCGGGTTCCGCGAGTTCCTGGAGCGGTTGCGCAGATCGAAGGACAAGCAGGAGTTCGACCGCTTCATGGCCGATCGCCGCGCAGCGCCTTCAACCGGCCCGCAGCGCAGCCTGCCCGCGGTCTAACGCTGCGCACCTCCACCTCTCCCGGAGGGAGAGGTCGTGAGCTCGGCGCAAGCTGAGCGAGCGGGTGAGGGGTTAGGGCCTCTATCGAGCACGCACCCCTCACCCGCTGTCGCGCTAAACGCGCGTCCAGCCGACCTCTCCCCCTGGGAGAG
>CAXMLT010000733.1:0-1546 GCA_964194245.1 uncultured Hyphomicrobium sp. | reverse complement strand
GACGTAGGGTGCATGGCGGTCGGGCGAGCGGTTCAGAACCTCGTCGAGCACGCGACTCGCGTGAGTCAGCGTCTGCAACCGCGCCGGTGTCACTTGCGTCTCGAAGTGGTCCGCGAACTCGCTCTTCAGGAGCAGCGTCGGAATTATGGAGGTGAGGTTGGCGTTGCCGCAGCGTTCGCCGATGCCATTGAGCGTGCCTTGGATTTGCCGGCAGCCGGCGCGCACCGCCATGAGCGAGTTGGCGACGGCGTTCTCGGTGTCGTTGTGTGTGTGGATGCCCAGATTCGCACTCGGAACGACCTGGACCACCTCGGAGACGATGCGCTCCACCTCGTGCGGCAGCGAGCCGCCGTTGGTGTCGCACAGCACGACCCAGCGTGCCCCGGCTTCGTAGGCCGTGCGCGCGACGGCGAGCGCATACTCGCGGTTGCCCTTGTAGCCGTCGAAGAAATGCTCGCAGTCGATCATCGCCTCGCGCCCCGAGGCCGTGATCGCCTTCACCGACTGCTCGAGCGCTTTGAGGTTCTCCTCGTTGGTGATGCCGAGCGCGACGCGCACGTGATAGTCCCAGGCCTTGGAGACGAGGCAGATTGCGTCGGCGCGCGAGGCAAGCACCCCCTGCAGACCGGGATCGTTCGACACCGAGCGGCCCGAGCGCTTGCTCATGCCGAACGCGGTCATGGTCGCGTTCTTGAACCTCGCCGGCGTGGAGAGGAACTCGGTGTCGGTCGCGTTAGCGCCCGGGTAGCCGCCCTCGATGTAGTCGACGCCGAGATCGTCGAGCACGGCGGCGATGCGCCGCTTCTCCTCGACGGAAAAGTCGACGCCCGTCGTCTGCGCTCCGTCTCGCAGCGTGGTGTCAAACAGGTAGAGCCTCTCGCGGTTGGTGCCGGAGGGACGCGTTTGCCGGTTCATCGCGCGACCTCCGTGGTGCTTGGGGCGCGCACTTCCCACGTTGTGGTGATCTCGCCCGTCTTAGGGTCCTTTGAATCCCTCAAGGCGACCCCCATGGCCGCCAGCTCGTCGCGGATGCGGTCTCCTTCCTTGAAGTCCTTGGCCTTGCGGGCCGCCGTGCGGGCGTTGATCAATGACTGCACTTTCCGGGCGTCAATGTTTGCGTTGCTTTGGCGGTGCGATGCCCATTGCGTCGCGTTCTCCTGAAGGAGGCCGAGAAAGCGCAGCGCACGAATTAGCGCGATGAGATGCGAAAGTCCCTCACCGTGCATCGCGGCGTTTCTCAGTTGATGAAGTTCGGCAATCGCTTTCGGCGTGTTTAAATCATCCATTAGAGCGCTAAGAACGGACACCGGGGGGGCGCCCTGGGCGTTGAGACCTGAGAACTCAGTCGGCGTACCAGCCTGAACAAGCGCATACCATTCATCGAGCGTCTTCCAGCTCTCCTCGAGCCCCTTTTTTGTCCAGTCGATCGGCTGCCGGTAGTGCGTGCGCAGCATATTGAAGCGCACGACCTCGCCCGGCCAGTCCTTCAGAAGGTCGTGGATGGTGATGAAGTTGCCGAGCGACTTGGACATCTTCTCGCCCTCGA
>CAXMLT010000732.1:0-12887 GCA_964194245.1 uncultured Hyphomicrobium sp. | reverse complement strand
TCAAGATGTTCCCGGACGGGCTCTAAGAGTCCTCCGCAATCTGTGGATGAAAGAGAAAGCCTCGGCTTCGGCCGGGGCTTTTTTCGTGATTCTCAGCGTATTTAGGCCTGGTGTTGCTTGCACGCCCCAGGGGAAAGCTTGTGCTCGGCGCCTCTTAACCTAGATTGCGCTTAGCGAGAGTCGAAGTGCTGCTTATTTGGCCCAGTGACGGCCATTTTCTCCATCTAGCGTGACGGATGCTTTTGGAGACTGAGGGATGATCAGGACAACGGCTGTTCTCTTGCGCGCTGGATGGCTTCCGGCGGCTGCCGCATTGGCATTGATGGGCCACATCGCGGCACGCGCGGAAACCTCGTCCCCGGCGTCGACGAAGAGGGCACCCGAAAGCGAGCTCGGCGCCATGAAAGCGGCGGCAGCCGACTTGCCGAAGAACGACCAGGGCTCCGCCCCGGCATCCCCGGACAAGGCGAAGCCGGCCGCTCCGGCCGCCGCCAAGCCAGCCGATCAGAAGCCTACCGATGCGGCAGCGAAACCTGCACAGCCGACAGCACCCGCTTCCGCAGCCGCAACTCCGGCGACCCCTGCAAAGCCGACCGAGGCCGCGGCGACGACACCACCGGTGACACCGCCAGTGACGCCTCCCTCACAAACGCCGGCCGCTGCTGCCGCGGTAACGCCGCCTGCTGCCACGCCGCCCGTCGCGCCGAACGCTCCCGCAGCCACGGCTGCGCTGCCGGAGGCCGCGCCCGGCGCCACGCCAGCTTCTCCGCCACCTGCCGCCGTCGCTCCCGTGACGCCACCCGATCCGATCGTCGCCGTGATCCGCCAGCGGCTGCCGGATGCCGCCAAGGGCGCCAGCGCCGATGACGTCAAGGCGCTCGCCGCCTACTACGGCGAGCTGATAGGTCCGCCCGTCTGGGTTTCCACGAGCGGTTTCACGCCGAAGGGCACCGCCGCCGCAGCAGAGTTAGCAAAAGCCGACGATTGGGGCCTCAGCGCCTCCGACTTCCAGGTGCCGCACGTGGGCCCGGGCCTCACGCCGGAAGCCGCCGCCGACGCCGAGATCAAGATGGGCGTCGCGCTGCTGAAGTACGCCCGCTATGCGCGTGGCGGACGCGTCAACCCGATGGCGATCTCGCAGCTCATCGATCAACAGCCGCCGCTGCGCGATCCGAAGGTCGTCCTCGCCGATCTCGGCGCCACCGCTAATCCGGACGCCTATCTGCGCTCGCTGCATCCCACGCACCAGCAATTCGAGCTCTTGCGCCAGGCGCTGCTCAAGGCTCGCGGCGGCACGCTCAAGGAGGAGGCTCCGGCCGCCCCGGTTGCGGAGCCGTTAGATCCCGCGCTGGCGATCCAGATCCCACCCGGACGCATCATCGTCCCCGGCGGCAAGGACCCGCAGGTCACCCTGCTGCGGCAGCGCCTGAAGGTGGCAGCGGATGATCCCACCAACGAAACGGTCTACGACGCCAAGCTGCAAGACGCTGTGCGCGAGTTCCAGCGCGGCAACGGGCTGCGCGCGGACGGCCAAATAGGCAACGGCACGCGCAACGTTTTGAACGCCGCCGGCAAGCCCAAGCAGGCTGCCGCCGCCGCGCCGCCTCAGCCCCTCGGCAACGAGGCCAAGATCGAGCGCATTCTGATCAACATGGAGCGCTGGCGCTGGCTGCCCGAGCAGCTCGGCAAGTTCTACGTCTGGGACAATGTGCCCGAAGCGCTGACGCGCATTATCAAGAACGGGAAGATCATTCACACCGCCCGGATCATCGTCGGCCAGCCCACTTGGCCGACGCCCTCGTTCTCGGCCGACATGAAGACAATCGTATTCCACCCGAGCTGGGGCGTGCCGGAGGGCATCAAGGCCAAGGAGCTGGCGCCGATCCTGCGCAAGAGTTCGGGCGGCGGCCTCTTTGGCATCTTCGGTGGCGGCTACTCGGCCAACGCCGTGCTCGAGGCCTACCAGCTTCGCGCCTACATCAACGGCCGTCAGGTCGACGGCAACTCCATCGACTGGAGCAGCGTGGATATGCGCTCTGTGAGCTTCCAGCAGCCGCCCGGGCCCAAGAACCCCTTGGGCGAGGTAAAGTTCTTGTTCCCCAACAAGCACGACGTCTACATGCACGACACGCCGGAGCGGAACCTGTTCCCTAAGTCCTTCCGTGCGTTTAGCCACGGTTGCATGCGGGTGCAGGATCCCTCCCTCTTCGCCGAGATCATCCTCGCCGAGGACAAGGGTTGGCCGGCCGAGAAGACGCGCTCCATGTTCGGCGCCGGCAGCCAGGACGTGCCGCTCGATACGCACATCCCGGTGCACGTGACCTACATGACCGCGCGCGTGACCGAGGACGGCAAGCTCGAGACCTACGGCGATTTCTACGGCCTCGATGGCCGCGTCGCGGCGGCGCTCGGCAACAAGAACGTCCGCTTCGAGCAGCCGGTCTACCCGCAGCAGGATGACGTCGTCGCCGCCGACGATGACCCGCTTGCGAGTGCGCCGGGGCAGCGCGGCAAGCAGGCCCGCAAGAAATCGAACCAGAGCGTGCCGACGCTCGCCGATGCGATCTCGGGCATCTTCTCGCCCTAAGCCCGTGCGTGGCGTCTAGCTGCGGACGAGCTCGCCCAGCTTCGCCCTGGCGCGCTCGCGGTCGGCGGGGAAGCCCTGCGCGATCCACCACGTTTCGAAAGCCGAGATCACGCGCCCGACCTCGGGCCCGGGGCGTGCGCCGAGTTCCAGCACGTCGGCACCGCGCACCGGCAGCTCCGGCGCCTGCCAGCGCTCCGGCAGGCTCACCCGCTGCGCGCGTGCCGCATCCGCCGGCGCATCGCCCGAGCCGGCCCACGCCATCAGCGCGCCGTCGACGAAGGCCTCGGCACCATGGCGGTAGATGAAGCCCTGCGCCTCGCGCTCGGAGCTCGCGGGCGAGAAGGCGGCGTGGCGTACGTTCGCCTGTGCGAGCCGCGCCGTCTCGGCGGTGGAGAGTTTCAGCTTCGACTGCAGGATTTCGGGCTCGACGCCGGCCGCGAGTGCGGCGAGCCGCAGAACCGCATCGGGCTCGCGGCCGAGCGAGGTCTCGATGGCGGCCAGGCGCGCCAGCCGGTCGACGTCGCCCGAAACGCCGATGAGCGGCGCGATGAGCCCCGCCTCCTGCATCGTGCGGGTGGCCTCGACCGCGCGGGGCGCAGCGAGCAGCAAGAGAAGCTCCGCGCGTATGCGCTCGCCCGAAAGCTGCGCCAGTCCCGCTTTCTCCGCGATCGCGGCGTCGAGTCCTTCGGCGTCCAGCGAGGATGCCGGATCGTAGCTCGCGAAGAAGCGGAAGAAGCGCAGAATGCGCAGATAGTCCTCGCGGATGCGCTCCCTCGCGTTGCCGATGAAGCGGACGCGCCGAGCGGCGAGGTCCGGGTATCCACCGAGCGGATCCTCCACGGTGCCATCGGAAGCGCAGTAGAGCGCGTTCATCGTGAAGTCGCGCCGACGGGCATCCTCGCTCCAGTCGTTGGTGAAGGTCACGCGCGCGTGGCGTCCGAAGGTCTCGATGTCGCGGCGCAGCGTCGTCACCTCGATCGGCACGTGCTCGGCGACGACCGTTACGGTGCCATGCTCGATGCCCGTCGGAACGGAGTGGAGGCCGGCGGCCGTGGCAAGCCGCATCACGTCGGCCGGCAGCGCCGTCGTCGCCATGTCGACGTCCTTGACCGGCAGGCCCATCAGCGCATTGCGCACCGCGCCGCCGACGATGCGCGTCTCCGCTCCCTCAGTCTCAAGCGCTGCGAACACCTTGGCCGTCGCGGGCCGGTTGAGCCACTCGGCCTTCGCGAGGCTGGGAATGCGGCCCTCTTTCGAGCTCGGCATCGGTGCCCCGCGGCTAATCGAGGTGGCCCGGCTCGATGCGGCCGTCCTTGAGCGAGGGCGGGGTATAGGTCTGGCCCGGAATGCCGCCGGTGCGCGAGCCGAAGGTCACGAGCACGATGAGGACGATGATCGCGCCGGCGACGAACAGCCAGATCAGCGGCGCGTCGTCGAGCACGCGCGTGGCCCCCGTCTTCTCCTCGCGCGTCATGTAGACGTAAGCGATGTACACGATCGTCGGCAGCAGGAAGAGCAGGATGTTTTCGGCAACGATGCGGATCATGCGGGAAAGAGCCTCTGGTGCATATTCTTCATGATACCAGCCGTCGCGCCCCAAATGTACCTCTGTTCAAACGGCATGGCGTAGAAGCGGCGCTCGACACCGCGCATCGAGCGAACATGGGTCTGATGGTTGCGCTCGTCCATAAGAAACGCCAGCGGAACTTCGAAGGCATCGGCAACCTCACGCGCGTCGAGCGTAAGCGTGAAACCCGGCCTCACCAGCGCCACCACGGGGTAGATGCGGTAGCCGGTGCCGGTGCGATAGGCGTCAAGGTATCCCAGCGGTTCGACGAAGCCCGGATCGAGCCCGATCTCCTCTCGCGCCTCGCGCAAGGCCGCCGCAATCGCGTCGCGGTCGTGCGCCTCGATCTTGCCGCCGGGGAAGGCGATCTGTCCCGCGTGGCTCGGTAGGGTGTCGGTGCGCTGCGTGAGCAGCACGGTCAGGGGAAGGCGCGCAACGACCGGAACGAGCACTGCGGCGGGGCGCGGCGGCTGATCGGTGAGCCAGGAACGAGCGTCGGGGTTGAGATCGAAATCGCTGGGGGCCGGCACGGGTCCGCCGAGTGGCTCGGGGCCCGGCGGCGCCGGGGGCGGCTCGGCGTAGAGAGCACGCACTGCGACGCGGCGGAATCCGGCCTCGGTGAACGGCGAAGCGGTAGTGGCGCTGTCTTGCATGCGCGGACCATAGCATGGGGGATCGTGCTAGAGATCGGCTGGCGAATCGCCCACCCGAACCACGATGACGTCAAACTCCCGGGCGACCTTCACGTTCGATCTTCGTCATCGCCACGAGGAGGACCGTTTGCCGACCTTTGCTCTGCCGCGGGCGCTGATCGCACTTCTGCTCGGCGCGTTTCTAGCGCTGCCGGGAAGCGCAGCCTCGGCCGCGACGGTTAACGATTTCCTCGCCACGCTCACCGCCGACCAGGCGCAGGAGTTCGAGCGGTGGCGGGCAGCAAAGATACATTTCGACCGCCGCCTCGACGCCTACTGGTACCAGATCGAGAGCAAGCGCAACGACCGGCGGCCCAAGCGCGCAGGCGGCCCGCTCTATTCGGCCGAAGACTACGTCTGGACCTTTCCGCCCGAGTACGACGGTCCGCCGCTCGCGCCCGACCTGCGGCGCCGCTACGAGGCCTTCCTCGCCGCGGCAAAGCAGCAGGAGCAGACCCCGACGCCTGAGCGCGAGCTGCCGGGCGTCGATGATTTCCTGGCCGCTGCCAAGCAGCATTACAACTTCGTGCCGAGCCGCATCCCCGAGCGCGAGTTCAAGCGCCGCTATGCGCAGGAGGCGGTCGCCCTGGGGCTGACGAAGGACGAGGTCGTGCGCGTCTACGCGCTCGAGACCGGCGGCCTCGGAACCGCGGACATGCAGGCCGGCATCAACCCCGTCACCCGGAAAGGCAAACCGATCTCCTCCGCGCTCGGCTATGCGCAGCTCCTGCACGCCAACACCATCGGCGAGCTCATCAAGCATGGCGACGGGTTCATCTCGCGGCTGCGGACTATGGCGGCGACTGCACAAGATCCCGACCGCGTACGCGAGCTGCGCGCCAAGATCGCCTCGCTGCAGGCGATGCAGCGCGCGGCCCGATCGGTTCCCGACGATTGGTACCGCCACGTCGCGTTCGCGCAGACGTCGCGCGGGTATGGCATGCACGCGATCAACCTCGACGGCGACATCGGGCCTTGGCTGCAATCTTCAAAGCTGCAGGGCCTGAAGGATTTCGCAGCGAAGAAGGGCGTCACCAACCTGTCGGGCGAGGAGATCGAGCTCATGAACCTCGCGGGGCCGGCGACAGGGCTCGAGATGATCCAGCCCGTGGGCCTCACCGCGCCGACGCCGAACTTCTTCTCGCGGCGCGCCTACTACGTGAACAAGATGGTCACCGGCAAGACGTCGGCCGAGCTGCTCGCCGAGTTCACGCGGCGCATGGATCAGAGCTCGCAGAAGGCCGGCGCCGTCGAGTTCGCGGAAGCCTTCGACGACGTGCACCGGCAGGGGCAGGAGCGGCTGCCCTGGCGCTGAGTTGGGTACTGAGCCCCCAGCTTCGGGCCGCGCATGCTCAGCCGTTGGCGGCGATTACAGCGCGAGCACGGCCGGCGAACCTTGAGACTAGGTGTGCGTTCTCCGGGCGCCAGGCCTGTTCAATTGGCCTGCCGCTTGGTCCATTTGGTGCAACCCACCTAACGCAACCCGCTTAACGCAACTCTTGGGCCAGGCTTGCAAGTTTTTCGGCTGGGCGGCACCTCGTGCAGATGGGTATGGTGGCTCTGGCCCTCAAGGATCGGGAGGGCCCGAGGCCACAGGAACACCATAGGCCTCGGCTTCACTGACCTTGCCCCCAGCGATGGGGGAAGACGAGACCAAAGCGGAGATCACGATGGAAAGAGCCCTGCAGATTGCCTTCAAGAACATGGACAGCTCCGAGTTCGTCGAGGCGCTGATCCGCGACCGGGTGGAGCGTCTGCAGCGCTTCCATTCCAATATCACCGGCGCCCGCGTCGTCGTCGAGGTTCCCCACCGCAGCCCCGAAGGCGCCAAGCCCCCAGTCGGCATCCGCGTCGAGATCGAGGTGCCGGGCCACAACACCATCGTCGCCAAGGGCCAGCAGGACCGCCGCGAGATGAAAGGCGATACTTCCGCCATCATCAACCGCGTGTTCGAGACGGCCGAGCGTCAGCTCGAGCAGATCGCAGCGATCCGCAACGGCGTCGTCAAGCACCATGGCTCGACCGGCGACACCGGTGTCGTCGTGCGCATCTTCCCCGAGCAGAACTACGGCTTCGTCGAGGTGAAGGACTCGCCCGACCTTTATTTCACGCGCGACGTTGTTGCCGCCGACGGCTTCGACGCCATCAAGGTCGGCATGGTCGTGCACGTCACGCGCGCCTCCGCGGAGGGGCCC
The DNA here is from genome assembly GCA_964194245.1 of uncultured Hyphomicrobium sp. GTDB lineage: Bacteria > Pseudomonadota > Alphaproteobacteria > Rhizobiales > Hyphomicrobiaceae > Hyphomicrobium_A. Next base: position 5,846 of record CAXMLT010000732.1, on the reverse strand, counting down.
ATGGGCCCGCAAGCAAGCTCAATCAAACTCTTGGGCGCCGGCCGCAGCCTCTGAGCGGCGATTAACCCCAGCGGCGTCTCGCGGCTGTCATGCCGGGGTGAGAAAAGCACAAGGGGAGGGAACTGATGTTGCGTACCATGCCCCGGGCAAAGCTCGAGGACGATCTCGCCGCGGCTGAGGCGCTCGCGGCGCGTCCGGCGGCGACTGCCGCCGAGCTTGCCGACAACCTCGCCCAGATGTACTCGGCCATCTACAACGTGAGCCTCGACCGCTACGACATGTCCGCGCTCGCCCGCTCGGCGCCGCAGCTCGTAAACACGCTCTTCGAGCACCGGCTGCGCCTACGCGAGCAGGTCGCCGACTGGCACGCGCGCGGGTTCATGTCGCTGCCGGCACAGCGCGCCGTGCGCAACGCACTGCGCATCGCGCGCTACGCCACCGACATGCTGGGCGAGCTCAACATCGGTTACACGCAGCTCGGCCCGCACGAGAAGACCATGCGCGGCTTCCGCGGCACCGATCTCAACACCCTGCTCAATCCCGCCTTCGCCCTCGGCCGCGACCTCCCCTTCGAGGCCGGCGATCTTCTTCTGATGCGCGGCATGCACCACAACAGCGCGGCCATCGCCCGCATCGGCGACGTGGACTCGCAGTTCAGCCACCTGTGCATCGTCCACACCGACGAGGCCGGCAAGCAGTGGGTCGTCGAGGCCCTGATCGAGGAAGGCGCCGTCATCAACCCGCTCGACAAGGCGCTGGAGCACGGCCTCGGCCGCTGCGTGCTTCTCCGCCACAAGGACGCCGATCTCGCGCGCCGCGCCTCCGCGCTGATCTACGACCACGTGCGCCGCTCGCATGAGAAAGGCGGCAAGCGCATTTGGTACGACTTCTCCATGGAGCTCAATCGCACCGAGGCGGAGCTCTTCTGCTCCAAGCTCGTGCGCCTCGCCTACGAGTTCGCCACCGAGCGCAAGTACGGGCTGCCCACCTTCACCACCCGCTACGACATGAAGAACCGCGATTTCGTCGACCGCGTCGGCGTCACCGCGCGCGAGACGTTCGCGCCCGCCGACATCGAGCTCGAACCCGACTTTCACATCGTCGCCGAGTGGCAGGACTATCGCGTCACCTCGCGCCTGCGCCTGCAGGACCTGCTCATGGATGAGCTGTTCCGCTGGATGGACGACTACGGCTACAAGTTCGCTCCCGACCTGCCGATCCGCCTCATCGGCACGTTCGGGAAGCTGTCGGGAAAATTCTCGGACCGGGCCAAGGACCTCATGCAGAGCGTGGTGCCGCGCGTACCGCCCAACATGCGGCGCAGCGCCATCCAGGCCGTTGCTATGCTGCAGTTCACAGCCGAGCCGCTGCTGCAGGATCTGATGGCGCTCGAGCGCCACAGCGTCGAGCGCAAGGGGCGCCCGCTGCACGCGCGCGAGGTAACGGAGCATCTCGAGGCCAAGCGCCAGGCGCTCGGCCACAAGATCGGCTATCTCGAGCTTTCGGCGTGAACGCGCACGTGCCATGGGTCGGCGTCGGCCGAGCGCATGGTCGCCGAGCCTCCCCGCGGCATGACGGCCACGCCGGCGTTCGTGGAATCGATCTTCGGGAGGGCTGGCGGCAACGCTGGCCCTTTTTATTTTTGCGACAAGTGCGATCCGCGGCGAGTTAATTCGCTTTGCTTACGCTGCCCGTCGCATCCGTTCCCTCGGTCCCGCATCTCGCCTCGGCTTCCTGCAGCTGCTGGCGCGCGTTATCGAGACGCGCATACGGACCCGCGCAGAACTCGCGGAGATTTTGGAGCGTAAACAGCGTTTCATTGAACTGCGCTTTGCACTCGTCCACCGCCTTGCGGGCGCTCGTCTTAGACCTCGTGGCCTTCTGAACGGCGTCGTCGCGGGCTTGCAGGCATATTTGATTGGCAGCTTCGGCCGCTTGGTGCTTGGCTTCATCCTTGGCGGCGGCGGCGGCTTTTGCGGCCTCGTCCGCGAGCTGAGCCTGCTTTCTGACCTCGTCAGCGGATGCCTTCGCGGCATCGCTCTCTTGGCGCTGCCTCGCCGCCTCCTCCTGCTTCGCTGCCTCGTGCCCTGGTAGATGCCGGCGACGATGACGACAAGCGTTATCATCCCAACGCCTATGAGCGAGTACGCGTGCGCAGCGACTACTCGGCTCGGGCGCATTTGGCTTCGACGCGCTCGAACTGCGTAAACGAGCGCGGTGACGAGGAACGTGCCCAGCGTCGCAAACCCGAGCGAGTTCTTGAGCGGGTAGTCTTCGGACATTGGGAGCCAAATCGCGAGGAACGCCACGAACATTGTGGGCACCGCCCGCTCGGCAGCGGCGGAGACATCGCCGACGACGCGCTCAAGCGTCTCGGGGACAGCCTTGATGACGGCCCACTCGAACATGTCGGGGTAATCGATCTTGCCGTCGACGCGGCGTGGCCCCTTCGGCTTACTCGCTCTGCTCACTTGAGCCCTCAGTTGAAGCTGTGCGGTAACAAGCTGATGTGCCGCCTCATCGCTATGCGCAACCGCCTAGCCCGCGGTTTCCACAGTCGAAGCGTGCGACTTGTTCCTTCCAAATCGCCCCGAAGGAACAAACTCGACCGTCAGCCAATTGATACTGTTGGCAAATCCGAGCCGAGCCCTAAGATCGGCTATCTCGAGCTTTCGGCGTGAACGCGTACGTGCCATGGGTCGGCGTCGGCCGAGCGCACGGTCGGCAGCCCTAGCGCGAGCGCCTCGCGCAGCGCTTCCGCGCCGGCCTTGGTCGCGATCACTTCCGGCACGATCCACGCGCGGTAGCCCTTGGCAACGGTCGGCTCGGCGCAGAACAGGCGCCCGCTGATCAGATCGCAGGTCGGATCGGGGCGCACGCCGCGGATCTCGCGGCGGTCGTGGTGCAGAAGCCCCATGTCGACCGGCTGGATCTGGCCGTAGCCGCCGCCGAGCTCCACGTCGCGGAACACGCAAGTGAGTTGGTTGCGGCAGGGGCCGGCGCGACGCCCGATGGAGTTGGCGGGGCCGAGCGCGCTGAAGCGCGGCATGTACTCCGCGGGCGCGCCGGCGCCGCCGCTGACGTAGCAGCCCTGCCCGATGCACAGCACCGGGTTGGCGGTCGGCGGGTAGGTGGCGAACACGCGCTTGCGCGGATCCATCATGAGCAGGATCGTCACGCGCGTCGGCAGGAAGCGTGCAGGCCCGGTGTCGGTTGCGTCCCAGGGGGCGGTGGGCGGCGCGGCGTCGGGCGCGGGTCCGCCGAGGCCGTTGCGGGTGTCGCTATTGCCGGTGTCGGTGCCGTTCTCGCGAGCCGCCTGCTCGCGCTCGCGCGCAAGCCGGGCTTCGCGGGCCTCGCGCGCCAGGCGGAACTTCTCGGCGACGCGCTCGGCCTCCTCGGTGCGCTGCCGTTCCAGCGCCTCGCGGGCGGCGTCGGCCTGACGCTGCTCCTCGGCCTTCTTCGTGGCCTCCGCGCGACGCTTGTCCTCGGCCTCCTTGGCGAGACGGGCTGCGCGGTGCTCTTCGCCAAGCCGCTTCTCCTCGGCTTCCTTGGCGATGCGGGCGTCCTCCGCTTTGCGCTCATCGGCCTGATGTGCGGCCTCGGCCTGGCGGTCCGCCTCAGCCTTGCGCTCGTCGGCGAGGCGCTTATCTTCGACATCTTTGGCAAGGCGCGCAGCCTCGGCTTGGCGGGCCTCCTCCGCGTTGCGATCGTCCTCAATGCGGCGCTGTTCGGCTTCCTGCGCAAGGCGCGCAGCGTCGGCGCGGGCAGCCCCCTGCTCGGCTTCGATGCGTGTGCGCTCCTCGGCGGCGCGCTGGTCCGCGGCGCGGCGCGCTTCCGCCTCCTGCCGCGCGGCTTCCTGCATCTCGGCCTCGTCCTTGACGCGTTGGTCGACGGTGGCCTTACTGCGTTCAGCTTGGCGCTGGGCTTCCGCGCGCGCCTTCTCGGCCTCGGCTTTTTTCTTGGCTTCCGCCTTCTTGGCGGCCTCGGCGCGCTCGGCATCCTCCGCGCGAGAAAACTTCTCGGCGAGCGCGTGCGCGGCGCTGTCGTCTGCGGCAACTGCGGAGCCGGCGGTCCAGATCAATGGGGAAAACGCGACGGCAAACATCGCGGCGCGACCGAGCGTTCTCGCTGCAACTCGCATCCTGTCCTCACGATGCATGGCGGTCAGTTCTTGTGACGGCGCCCCCGCGGCGAACTCGCGGCGAAAGCGCGACTTGCGTGAGCGCCAATAAAGCGCCGGCTGTTTGAACGGCGGCTGAACGATTGGTTAAGGCGTGCGCGCGGCGCTTACGGCCGACTGCGCGAGGATCGCCTGCAACCCCTCGCGGTAGCTCGGGAATTTCAATGTGACGCCGAGCTCGTTGCACATGCGCGCGTTGCTGACGCGCTTGTTTTCCGCATAAAAACTTGCGGCCATCGGTGACAGTTTTGCGTCTTCGAACGCAATCTCGGGCGGCGCCGGCATATGCAACAGCTCCGCAGCGTAGGCGATCACGTCCTGCGGCGACGCCGGCTCGTCGTCGGTGACATTGTAGATGTCGTGCGCGCCGCGCCCCGCAATGGCCGCCGCAAGCGCGCCTGCGATGTCATCCACATGAACGCGGTTGAACATCTGGCCGGGCTTGACGATGCGCTGCGCCGTGCCCTCGCGCACGCGCTCGATCGCGCTGCGTCCCGGTCCGTAGATGCCGGGCAGGCGGAAGACCTGTGCGCGCTTGCCGCTGCGCTGTCCGAGCGCGAGCCACGCAGGCTCGGCCGCAAGACGCCAGCGGCTGCGCCGCGAGGTGGGGTTAGCCGGCGTCGTCTCGTCGATCCAGGCGCCGCCGTGATCGCCATAGACGCCGACGGTCGAGAGATAGCCGATCCATTGCACCGATGGAGATGCTTCGATATCGCGCGCGTGAGGCAAAAGCGCGGGATCGCCGTCGGCGTCCGGCGGAATGGAGAGGAGCACGTGCGTCGCGTGCTTGAGGGCATTGCTCACCTCGGGGCTCGGCGCGTGCCCGTCGAACACGATCGCCTCGAAGCCCGCAGCGGCCAGCGCTTTCGCGCTATCGCCCGTGCGCGCCGTTCCGCCGACGCGCCAGCCTTGCGCGATGAGCTCCCGCCCGAGCGCCTGCGCGCTGTAGCCGAGCCCGAAGCAGAACAGGCAGCTCATGGATTTGCGTGCCACTCCGCGCGCACGGCGCTGTCGCCCTCGCGCGCGAGATGGCGGTGGCGCACGCGCTCGCCGACGGCATCGCGCGTGAGCTGGCGCATGGCCCACACGGCCATGGCGCGCACGAGCGGGGAGGCATCGCCAAGCAACGCCTCGATCTGCGGCAGAAGCGCAGCATCGCCCGAGTTGCCGGCGGCGATCAGCACGTTGCGCAGGAAGCGGTCGCGGCCTGTGCGTTTTATCGGCGTGCCGGCGAAACGGTTGCGAAAGACGCGGTCGTCGAGCGTGAGCAGCTCGGCAAGCGGCGGGTTGTCGGTCGCTGGTCCCGCCGCAAAGCGCGCTTCGCGCGCCGCTTCCGCGAACTTGTTCCACGGGCACACGGCGAGACAGTCGTCGCAGCCGAACACGCGGTTGCCCATGGGCCGGCGGAACTCGGCCGGGATGTGCCCCTTGTGCTCGATCGACAGGTACGCGAGGCAGCGACGCGCATCGAGCACGTAGGGCGCCGGGAACGCGCGCGTCGGGCACACGTCGAGGCAGCGGCTGCAGCTCCCGCAGCGGTCTTCCTCCGGCGCGTCGGGCGCGATCTCCGCGCTCGTGAGGATGGCGCCGAGGAACAGCCACGAACCGTGCTCGCGCGAGACGAGGTTCGTGTGCTTGCCCTGCCAGCCGATGCCGGCGGCTGCCG
>CAXMLT010000731.1:0-4014 GCA_964194245.1 uncultured Hyphomicrobium sp. | reverse complement strand
TGGCTGAAGACGCTGCGCAAGAAGAACGCGTCCGTCGTCTTCGCCACGCAATCACTGGCCGACATCGACGGCAGCGCGATCGCGCCGGCCATCATCGAAAGCTGCCAGACGCGCCTGCTGCTGCCGAACGAACGCGCGATCGAACCCCAGATCACCACGATCTACCGACGCTTCGGCATGAACGACCGCCAAATCGAGATCCTCAGCCGGGCCACGCCCAAGCGCGACTATTACTGCCAGTCGCGGCGCGGCAACCGGCTGTTCGAGCTGGGGCTCTCCGAAGTCGCGCTCGCGCTATGCGCGGCGTCCTCGAAAACCGATCAGGCCGCGATCGAGGCGATCCTCGCCGAGCATGGCCGCGACGGCTTCCTGCCCGCCTGGCTGCGCGCCCGCGATGTCGGATGGGCCGCCGACCTTATCCCCGACCTCACCAACCTGGAGCCCAAGCCATGATGATCCGACACTCTCGCGCGGCGATGTTCGCCGCAACCATCCTGTCGCTGCCCGTCGCCTTCTCGCCGGTGTTCGTTAGCCCGGCAGCGGCGCAGTGGGTGGTCTATGATCCGACCAACTACGTCCAGAATGTGCTGTCTGCGGCGCGGGCGCTCGAGCAGATCAACAACCAGATCCAGAGCCTTCAGAACGAGGCGCAGATGCTGATCAACCAGGCCCGCAATCTCGCGAGCCTGCCCTATTCCTCGCTTCAGCAGCTCCAGCAATCGGTGCAGCGCACGCAAGCGCTTCTGGGCCAGGCACAGCGCATCGCCTTCGACGTGCAGCAAATCGACCAGGCCTTCCAGAGCCAATACGGCAACATCTCGCTGTCGACCTCGGATCAGCGTCTTGTCGCCGATGCTCGCTCGCGCTGGCAGAACACGGTCGGCGGCCTTCAGGACGCCCTGCGCGTGCAGGCGGGCGTCGTTGGCAACATCGACAGCAACCGTGCCGAGATGGCGGCTCTGGTCGGGCAGAGCCAGGGCGCGACCGGCGCGCTTCAGGCCACGCAGGCCGGCAACCAGCTGCTCGCGTTGCAGGCGCAGCAACTCGCGGACCTCGTCGCGGTCGTCGCCGCCAACGGCCGAGCGCAGGCGCTTGTCGATGCCGAGCGGGCCGCTGCCGCCGAACAAGGCCGTGAACAGCGCCGGCGGTTCCTGACGCCCGGCTCCGGCTATCAGCCCGGCAACGCCCGGATGTTCCCGAACGGCAACTGAGGGCAGCAGGATGGACGGCAAGACGCTGGCCCGTGTGGGCGCAATCATCTTCGTCTCTGTCGCGATCACGGCAACGGCGATCGAGATGACCCGGAAGGAGGAAAGGCCAGCGGTTCGGCCAACGCCCTTGCTTGAGGAGGCGGAGGACCCGCTGCGCGAAGGCCAGCGCCGCTGTCAACAGATGGGGGAAGCCGCGGCCAGAGACAGCGAGTGTCTGCGCATCTGGGCCGAAACCCGCGACCGTTTCCTTGGCAGCCGCACCGTGCCGCGACGCGCCGACGAAGGGCGGTGAGCCATGGGCGGCAGCGGCGTCATCGACAATTTCCTCGGGGTCTTCACCTCCTACATCGACAGCGGGTTCGGCCTGCTCGGCGGCGAGGTGGCGTTCATCGCGACGACGCTGATCGTCATCGACGTCACGCTGGCCGCCCTGTTCTGGAGTTGGGGCGCGGACGACGACATCATCGCACGCCTTGTGAAGAAGACGCTGTTTGTGGGCGTCTTCGCCTACATCATCGGCAACTGGAACAACCTCGCGCGGATCGTCTTCGAAAGCTTCGCCGGCCTCGGACTTCAGGCGTCTGGCACCGGGTTTTCCATCCAGGACCTGATGCGCCCGGGCCGGGTCGCGCAGACGGGTCTCGATGCGGCGAGGCCGCTGCTCGAATCCATCTCGAACCTGATGGGCTGGATCGCCTTCTTCGAAAACTTCATCCAGATCGCCTGCCTGCTCTTCGCCTGGGCGCTGGTGCTGCTCGCCTTCTTCATCCTCGCCATCCAGCTCTTCATCACGCTGATCGAATTCAAGCTGACCACGCTGGCCGGCTTCGTCCTGATCCCGTTCGGCCTGTTCGGGAAGACTGCCTTCATGGCCGAGCGCGTGCTGGGCAACGTCATCTCATCAGGGATCAAGGTACTGGTGCTCGCCGTCATCATCGGCATCGGCTCGACTCTGTTCAGTCAGTTCACGGCAGGCTTTGGCGGTCAGCCACCGACCATCGACGACGCGATGGCCGTCGTATTGGCGGCGCTGTCGCTTCTTGGTCTCGGCATCTTCGGTCCGGGTATCGCCAACGGCATCGTTTCCGGCGGCCCGCAACTGGGCGCAGGCTCCGCCATCGGCACCGGCCTCGTCGCGGGCGGCGCAGCCATGGCTGCCGGCGGCGCGGCCGGACTCGCCCTGCGCGGTAGCGCGAGCGCCATTTCCGGCGGCGCCGCCGCCGTGCGCGGTGGAGCCACCGCGGCGGGAGCCGCCTCTGCTGCCTACAGTCTCGGTTCCCTCGGCCAGTCGGGCGCTGCCGGCGTCGCGTCGGGCCTTGGCGGCGTCGCACGAGCGGCCGGCGGCGCGGCAGCCTCTCCGCTGCGCCGGGCCGCGCAAAGCGTTCGCTCGAGCTTCGCCGACGGCGTCAAAAGCGGCTTCGGCGGCACCGGCGGCTCCTCGAGCATGGGAACGGTCGCGAATGATGTCGGTTCGGCCGCACCGGCTGCGACAGGCTCTGCCGCCAACCCGCCGGCGTGGGCGCAGCGCATGCGGCGTGGGCAGACCATGAGCCACGGCGTCACGCTGGCGGCACACGCGATCCGATCGGGCGACAGCCATGGCGGCGGCTCTTCCATCAATCTCTCCGGAGGCGACCGCACATGAGCTTCTTCAAGCGACCCGCAACCCACTATGGAAAGACGCCCGAGCCCGAGACGCCGTATCAGCGCGCGGCGCAGATCTGGGACGATCGGATCGGCTCAGCGCGTGTCCAGGCCCGAAACTGGCGGCTGATGGCCTTTGGCTGCCTGATCCTCTCCGCCGGCTTCGCCGCCGCGCTGGTCTGGCAGTCGGCACGCGGGACCGTCGTCCCGTGGGTGGTGCAGGTCGACAATCTCGGGCAGGCACAGGCAGTCGCGCCGGCGCAAGCCGACTACCGCCCCACCGACCCGCAGGTGGCCTGGCATCTGGCGCGGTTCATCGAGCAGGTCCGCTCGATCCCGGCCGACCCCATTGTCGTGCGGCAGAATTGGCTGCGCGCCTATGAATTCACGACCGACCGCGGCGCGGCGGCCCTCAATGACTTCGCCCGCGCCAACGATCCGTTCACCCGCGTCGGCAAGCAGCAGGTATCGGTCGAAGTGTCGAGCGTCATCCGCGCGTCGCCTGACAGCTTCCGCGTTGCCTGGACCGAACGCCAATACGAGAATGGCCAGCTCTCCACGACACAGCGCTGGACAGCCATCCTGACCATCGTGATCCAACCCCCGCGCGACGCAGAGCGGCTGCGGGCCAATCCGCTTGGGATCTACGTCAACGCCATCAACTGGTCGCGGGAGATGGGGCAATGAGAGATCATCTCCGCCGATCCGCGAGCCGCAGCTTCCGCCTATCCGGCTCTGCGCTTTTGCTGATCTCCGGATTGGCGCTGGCCGGCTGCGCGACCAACCGGCCGCCACAGGTCAGCTACGACGCCGATGTGCCGCCGCTTCCCCCTGTGCCGGCTGCGGTCACGGAGGCGCCACCAAGGCCGCTTCACACACCGCCCGCCTGGACAGCCGCGCGCGGTGGCGCTGCCGCAGGGACGCCGGCGGGCCGCGTGGAGAATGCCAACGCCGCCGCGCGCGTCGAACCACGCCGCGAGGGGTATTACAACTCGATCCAGATCTATCCCTGGAGCGAGGGCGCGCTCTATCAGGTCTATGCCGCTCCCGGGCAGATCACCAACATCGCGCTGGAACCAGGCGAGAGCCTGACCGGTGCCGGCCCGATCGCGGCGGGCGACACGGCGCGCTGGATCATCGGCGACACAGAGAGCGGCTC
>CAXMLT010000730.1:0-2134 GCA_964194245.1 uncultured Hyphomicrobium sp. | reverse complement strand
GATGTGTATAAGAGACAGGTCCTCCACAGAGCACCACGCTCGTTGAGCGAAGCTTCCCGCAGCTTGTGTCGGCAGAATAAACTGGTGGGCGGTGAGAGGGTCGAACTCCCGACATCCTCGGTGTAAACGAGGCGCTCTACCACTGAGCTAACCGCCCAATCGCTCGTGTAGCGGGCCGGTGCCGTCGGTGCAACGACGGGCACACTGCGGGCACGGCGTTGGCCTGCTCTCACTCGGCCCAGCGCCCCGTCTGCGGCCCGGCAAATGCCCTTCGCCAAGCACAGGTCACTGGCCCAGGCCCGGCAAAAAGCACCCGGCAAAAGCAAAAGGCGCGCCGCTTCGTCGGCGGCGCGCCCCACTCGATGCCGGATAACGCTCGTTAGTTGAGCAGATCCTTGAGGCCCTTGGAGGGGCTGAACTTCGGCACCCGCGAGGCCGGAATGTTGATCGTCGCCCCGGTCGCCGGATTGCGGCCCTCGCGCGCTTTGCGCTTTGCGACCTTGAAGGTCCCGAAATCGGGGATGCGCACTTCCTCGCCCTTCCGCAGAGCGCCGCGAATGTGCTCGAGAGCCGCATCGACCGCCACGCTCGCCTTCTCCTTTGTGAGCTCGGCATCCTTGGCGACGGCGTCGATCAAATCTTTCTTGCTCATCTCGTTTCCGTCCTTTGCGTTCGCAATGGGGTCTTGGGGGGTCTTAAGGCGGCCGGAAGGCCCTAAATACGGGCGATGCAGCCGCAATAGACGTGGACAAAAGCGCCCAATAAAACGCCTCGTCAAGGGGGAAATCGCGCGAAATTGCCCCCTGGGAAAAACGCTTGCTTCGCGCACGGAGCAGGAACAAAAACCCCGCGCCTTGCGGCGCGGGGTTCTGCTGTGAAATGTGACAGGCACCTAGAGTTGCGCCTGCACCGAATTGTGTCAGTGGGCGGTGATCCGCGAGCCGGTCGATCCGTCCTCGTTCTTGACCGCCTGGGCTTCGGCCGCCTCGTCCCAAATGATCCGCTCCGGGACCCTGACGAGCCCGGCCTTCAGGACGTCGTCCACCCGAGCGGCCGGAACGATGTCGATCTTGTTTTTGATCTCCACCGGGATCTCGGTCAGGTCCTTAACGTTCTCTTCAGGAATAATCACGGTCTTGATGCCGCCGCGCAGTGCCGCCAGCAGCTTCTCCTTCAAGCCGCCGATCGGCAGCACGCGGCCACGCAGCGTGATCTCCCCGGTCATGGCCACATCCTTGCGCACCGGAATGCCGGTCAGCACCGAGATAATGGCCGTCACCATGGCAACGCCAGCGGACGGGCCGTCCTTCGGGGTGGCACCCTCGGGCACGTGGACGTGGATGTCCTTCTTCTCGAACAGCGATGGATGGATGCCGAAGTCGATGGAGCGCGAGCGCACGTAGGCGTTCGCGGCCTGGATCGACTCCTTCATCACGTCGCGCAGGTTGCCCGTGACCGTCATCTTGCCCTTGCCGGGCATCATGACGCCCTCGATGGTCAGCAGCTCGCCGCCGACCTCGGTCCAGGCGAGACCCGTGACGATGCCGATCTGGTCCTCGAGCTCGGCCTCGCCGTAACGGTACTTCGTCACGCCGAGGTAGCCCTCGAGGTTCTCGGCCGTGACCACCACCGTCTTCTTGGTGTTGGTCAGGATCTCCTTGACCGCCTTGCGGGCGAGCTTGGCGATCTCGCGCTCGAGCGAGCGCACACCCGCCTCGCGCGTGTAACGGCGCACGATGGTGAGCAGCGCGGCATCCTCGATGGTCCACTCGTCCGGCTCAAGGCCGTGAGCGAGCCTCTGTCCGGGGATGAGATGGCGCTTGGCGATCTCGACCTTCTCGTCCTCGGTGTAGCCGGCGAGGCGGATGATCTCCATGCGGTCCATAAGGGCCGGCGGGATGTTGAGCGTGTTCGCCGTCGTCACGAACATCACGTTCGACAGGTCGTAGTCGACCTCGAGGTAATGGTCGTTGAACGTGGAGTTCTGCTCCGGATCCAGCACCTCGAGCAGGGCCGCCGCGGGATCGCCGCGGAAGTCCGACCCCATCTTGTCGATCTCGTCCAAGAGGAACAGCGGGTTGACACGCTTTGCCTTGCGCATCGACTGGATGACCTTGCCGGGCATCGAGCCGAT
>CAXMLT010000729.1:0-1637 GCA_964194245.1 uncultured Hyphomicrobium sp. | reverse complement strand
CCGCCGTTCAAGCAGGTCGAGTTCGATATCATGTACGGCGAGGGTATCTCCAAGTCGGGCGAGCTCGTCGATCTCGGCGTCAAGGCCAACATCGTCGAAAAGTCGGGCGCCTGGTTCTCCTACGACGGCCAGCGCATTGGGCAGGGGCGTGAGAACACCAAGGCGTTCTTAAAGGAGAACCCCAAGATCGCGGCCGCCATCGAGAAGGCAATCCGCGCCAATGCCGGGCTCATCGTCGATAAGCTGCTCGTGGAGCCCGCGGCCGGCGAGGACGACGGCGAGGTTCCCGACGAGGACGGCGTGCTCCCGGACGAAGATGATGCCGGCGCCAAGAAGGCCGTCCGCGCCAAGCGCTAATTTTTTTGGACAAAAGTGCACCGGTGTCAGACCCTCAGGGTCTGACGCCGTCCAGCATCGGGCTTTCAGCATGAGGAAGGCTCGCTGGCGCGAGCCACGCAACGTCGGCTCATAACCCCTGGCGGGCACCACATCCGAGATGGTGGAGTATCCTCGCGAAGGTCGGAACTCGCCTGGTTGGGCGCCGCTCGCAATCTTCACAGGCCCGTCGAACCGGTGTTCAGGTAAGGAGACCGCAGTCGGACATCCGGGGGGACCATGAAGTATTTTCTGTTGCTGTCGCCGTGCGTCCTCGCGCTGGCGACGCCGCTCTATAACAGCATTGAGCCGCAGCTTTTCGGCATCCCGTTTTTCTTCTGGTTTCAGCTCGCGCTGATACCGGTTTCGGCGCTCTTCATCCTCGCTGCCTACCTGATTGAGCGACATGATTGAGCATCTCAATTGGGCGGCGACCTATGTGTTCGTCGCTCTTTTCGCGCTGGTGACAATCATTGGCTTTCTCGCCTCGCGATGTCATGCCGCTGATCTCACGCAGTTGACTGAGTGGGGGCTGGGGGGCCGGCGGTTTGGAACCTGGATCACGTGGTTCCTTATTGGTGGTGATCTTTACACCGCCTACACGGTCATCGCGGTGCCGGCGATTGTCTATGCAGTGGGAGCTTTCGGCTACTTCGCCATACCGTACACGATCATCATCTACCCTTTTCTTTTCGCCGTATTTCCACGCGTCTGGTCGATCGCGCACGCGCGGGGGTATCTCACGGCTGCTGATTTTGCAGTCGGCCTTTACGGCAACAAATGGTTGGGACTTGCTGTTGCGTTCACCGGCGTTCTCGCGACGATGCCCTACATCGCGTTGCAGCTCGTCGGGATCGAAAAAGTCATCTACGCCCTTGGATTCCGCGGTGAGGGATTGCTTGCCCACGTTCCCCTAACAACTGCGTTCCTGATCCTTGCCGTCTACACTTACAAGAGCGGCTTGCGCGCACCTGCACTGATCGCATTCGTCAAAGACATCTTGATCTATATTTTTGTCATCGCGGCCGTAGTTATCATCCCTGCAAAGCTCGGTGGCTTTGGCGCGGTCTTCGGAGCAGCCACAAGTGTGTTTGAGAAAAAGGGTGGATCCACTGGGCTCACTCTCGCGGCGCCCCAGATCGTTCCTTACATCACGCTAGCGCTCGGCTCAGCGATGGCCCTATTCATCTACCCACACTCCCTGACGGGCATTCTTTCGGCGTCGAGTGCAGATGCCATCAAACGCAACGCGATCGCGTTGC
>CAXMLT010000728.1:0-3516 GCA_964194245.1 uncultured Hyphomicrobium sp. | reverse complement strand
GGGTATGCATCATCAGGTGCTCGAGAACCCGACGATGCTTGGTACCACCTCGACCCAGGTGCTGGGCAACGACGCACTGAACGTGATCGCCGGACGCGAGGTGGCCAAGACGATCGCGCGCGACGCGGCGGCTCGATCCGGCGTCAGCGAAATGATCGCGGAGTATCTGCTCCCGGTGGTTGCTGCCATGGTGGTGGGCGCGCTGGCGGAACAGAGCCGCGAGGACCTCGAAAGACTGGCCCGCGGCGACAGTGGCGAGAGCACCATGGCAGCTGCCGACGGCGCCGCGGCTCCGGTCGTCAGGTCGTTGCCGCAGGTTGCGGCAAGCGGCGGCGGCTTTACCGGAAGCACCGTTGGCGGGGTTGGCCTGGCGAGCCCGGGCGCCGTATCGGAGCGCCTTGTTGTACTGGCAGACAGCATCAGGGACGGAGTGCCGTTGCCCGACGACAGAGATGCCGCGGACGCGACGCGCCGGGTGCTGGCGCCCTACCTTGCATTGCCGAGAGGGCCGCTCGATTGGATCGCGCGACTGCGCGCGCTCGGCGGGAGCGCTTTCAAAGCGCCGCGCGCCCGCAAGCCTCTATGAGCCCGCGAGCGCGAGGACCAACCGTCAGACGAGGGTAGCCGGACTAGCGGCAGGGCCGCGCTTCGACGTCGCAATACCAGCCTGCCGAGGACCGCGAGCACTTCATCCGCTGGCCGGCGGCGCGCCCATACCGGGCCCAGTCGCTGCCGTACTCCAGATCGGTGAATTCGGCCCAGGAACGGATCGCTGCCCCCTGAGCAGCGGCCTGGCTCCGCTGCGCGCCGCTGCTGCCGTAGTGAATATGATCCGCCATGCACAGCCGGCCGCCCTCGCGGCGCAAGACGTGGATGCTGGCGAGACCCGTCTGATCCGCCGATGACGGCGCCCCGAAAATGGTCACCGCGGTTGCAGCCGCGACCAAGCTCACTACGAACCTCGAACCCATCTCTCCCCCCGTCGTATTAGCCACCCGGCGCGGGAGATTGCCAGATTCCTGACACGTTCTCGATAGCGGCGTGGATCGCAGATCGTTGAATTTGCAGGCTTAGCGGCAAACCGGTCACATCGAAGGTCAACTCTGCAGCACACTGAGAGCCTGACCTAGAGTAGCGGCTCCTCATAGACCCGCTTGCCCTCGACCATCAGCCCCTTGATGCCGGCATTGCCGGCATCGTCGATGGCGATGAGGGCATCGAGCTTCTTCTGGCCCACGAGCTTCTCGAGCTCCCGGCCGGTGCCTTCCGGCACGAAGAAGTCTTCGATGCCGTAGCGGACCGTCGCCTGCCCGGGCGCAGCCGACGTCGGCGCGGAGGCGTACGCGACGCGTCCCTTGATGAGGAACTGGTCGGGAGGGAGATTTTCCGGCTTCTTCGTGCTCACGTACAAGGGCTTCCAGCGGTCGCCGGTCTTCTGCAGCGTCACGTAGAGCGTGGATCCGCTTTTGAGGCCCGCCTCCGTGACGGGAACGCGGGAGATTTCGTAACCGAGCGCCACGTAGTCGCCCTGGAAGAGCGAGCGCGGATCGACGGGAATCACCTCCAGCACGACCTCATGACCGGTCGAAAGGAGATGCGCGCGCTGCCAGATCATCCAGCCGAGAACAGCGGCCTGCACGAACGCGACGACGGCGATGCCGATCCACATGTTGCGGCGGTTGATGTCCATCATGGCGCGGCCTCCACACTGGTTTGCACGCGCGAGTGCAGGCGGTAGGCCGCGACGGCGAGCAGGATCACGATGATGCCCGCCGACAGGAAGAACAGCGAGGAGCCGAGCAGCGTGCCGACGGTCTTGAAGTAGAGCGCCAGCACCTCGATGGAGAAGCCGGCATAGCTGAGCCAGAGGAGCGAGCCGTTGTTGTTCTTGAGCCCGATCCAGATGCCGCCGACGACGAGCGCCAGCGTCACGATCGCCAGGAGGATCAGGTTGTCGAGGTGAGCGTTCTCGATAAACTGGAGCGCAAAAAGCCCCGCGAAAGCTATCGCCATGCCGTAGGCGATGGCCGCCTCGCCCCACGTCCGCCAGCGCCCCAAGATCACGGGGCCCGCCAAGCCCGCCGCCGCGATGATGAGGCCGATGGCCACCACCACGCCGTGCCCATGGCCGTCGAGCAGGAAGTAGCCGATGGCGACGATCCAGATGCTGAGGACGATCGCCGCGAGGTGCAGCCCGGGGATCCATTCGCGCCACAGCATGGCCGCCGCGACCGCGCCCCAGCCGATCAGGAACGGCCAGTGCACGCGGTTGGTGTCGGACATCTCCCAGCCGCTCCATAGCCCCATCAGCAGCAGGGCAAGCGCGAGTGCCGGGTTGGAACGCAGGACAACCCCCGCAAGCAGCGCACCCAGCGCCCACGTGAGCACGGCGTCCGGGGCGTGGCCGCTGATATGGAACATCTGCGCAATCAACATGATCCCGGCGCCGAACAGCGCGACGCCGGTGAGGATTGCCGCATGCGCAAACGCCGGGTGATCACGGTCGAACAGCAGGCCGGCGAGACCGTAGGCGCCAAACAGGCCGATGAAGATGAGCGCGAGCCTGAGCAGGCGCGCCATCTCGTTCCAGTGGGCGGCAACGAAGCTCATGGCGCCGAAGCCGATCAGCACCGCGCCGAGGATGCCGAGCACGGGCGCCAGCTCGAGGCTGCGGCTGCGCCCGGCGACGTCGCGGCGGATGGAGGCCTCACCGTCGGCGGAAAGCCAGCCGGCCTCTCGCCAGCGCGCGAGGTCATGGTCGAGACGCCTCGCATAGCGCGACATAAAGAGGGCACCCGGTCGAAGAATAAGAGCGCGCACGATAGCCGCGGAGAGCAAGCAAAACAATGACGGCATTTCGGCCGCTTTGCGTCGGGGTAAACGGCCTCGGCCTGCGCCCGCATTGAGGGGCTCGGCGTTTTCCTCTAGCGTCCGCCGCCATGACACAAAAGCAGCCTATCCACGTCATCGGCGGCGGCCTTGCGGGCTCGGAAGCCGCTTGGCAGATCGCCACCGCAGGCGTCTCCGTCGTGATCCACGAGATGCGGCCCGACAAGATGACGGACGCCCACAAGACGGATGCGTTCGCCGAGCTCGTGTGCTCGAACTCGTTCCGCTCCGACGACTGGGAGACGAGCGCCATCGGGCTCCTGCATGAGGAGATGCGGCGCGCGGGCTCGCTGATCCTTGCCGCTGCCGACCGCCACAAGCTGCCTGCCGGCGGCGCGCTCGCCGTCGATCGCGATGGGTTTGCGGTGGAAGTGACCGAGCGGCTGCGCACCCATCCGCTCGTCACGATCGAGCGCGGCGAGATCGCCGGCCTCCCGCCCGCTGAGTGGGACAGCGTCATCGTCGCCACGGGGCCGCTCACGTCTCCGGCCCTGAGCACCGCCGTGCAGGCGCTCACGGGCGAGGACGACCTTGCCTTCTTCGACGCCATCGCTCCGGTCGTGCATCGCGAGTCGATCGATATGTCGGTCGCCTGGGCGCAGTCGCGCTACGACAAGGCGGGGCCGG
>CAXMLT010000727.1:0-1519 GCA_964194245.1 uncultured Hyphomicrobium sp. | reverse complement strand
GCTCCGCCACCCCGGTCGGCTCGGCAGGTGCGAGCCTCACCCTCGGCCCGGACGGATTTTTCGATGGCGGCCTGTTCGATCCTGACCAGCTCGACGGCTACATCGCCAGCCAGAAGCGCTAGGGCGCGGCCTAATGTGCAGTGCACAAATTTTCGTCGATTGGCGCGCGGATTGATGAATCTTTGGTCTTGCCCACCCCTCTGGCGATTCCGATATGAAATCATAAATAATTGATATAACTATACAATTTCTGAACACGCGAGCTGGCACGTTTTCTGCTCTTAAGGAACCCGAGTGCGCCCAACGACGGGCGTGCGTTGGCAAAGCTGCCGTTCAAGCCCCCCGCCTCGCGCGTGGGACTTGGCCGGCAGCTTTTTTGTTTGGGCATCGCGAGGAGACCCGATTGATGCGCGACGACGGAACTTCAGACCTCACGACATCCGGAGACCAGAGCCGCGCCCTCTGGATGTCCACGCTCGCCTTCACGGTGTGCTTTGCCGTGTGGACGATTTTTTCGATCATCGGCATCCGCATCAAGAGCGAGTTGGGGCTGAGCGAAACGGAGTTCGGCCTGCTCGTCGGCACGCCGATCCTCACCGGCTCGCTGGTGCGCATCGCCTTGGGCATCTGGACCGACCGCTACGGCGGCCGACTCGTGTTCACGCTGACCATGCTGGCGACGAGTGTCGCCACGGTGCTGCTGGCGTTTGCGCACACCTACCCGGAGATTTTGCTCGCGGCGCTCGGCGTCGGGCTCGTCGGTGGCTCCTTCGCGGTCGGCGTCGCTTACGTGTCGCGCTTCTTTCCTACCGAGCGGCAGGGCACTGCGCTCGGCATCTTCGGCGTCGGTAACGTCGGAGCCGCGGTCACAAAATTCATCGCGCCGTTCGTGCTCATCGCGTGGGGATGGCAGGCGGTGGCGCTCGTCTGGGCGGCCGTTCTGGCGGTCATGGCGGTGGTGTTCTGGGTGACGACCGTCGACGATCCTGTGCTTACCGAGCGTCGTCGCACCGGTGCAGCGCCGAAGGCGTTCATGCTCGAGCTGAGTGCCCTGCGCAATGTCCAGGTGTGGCGGTTTTCGTTCTACTATTTCTTCGTGTTCGGCGGCTTCGTCGCGCTCGCCCTGTGGCTGCCGCGCTATCTCATCGGCGTCTATGGCCTCGACATCGCCACCGCCGGCATGATCGGCGCAGCCTACTCCGTTCCGGCCAGCATTTTCCGCGCTTACGGGGGCGTGCTCTCCGACCGCGTCGGCGCGCGCGCGGTGATGTACTGGAGCCTGCTGGTCTCCGCGGCGGCGACGCTCGTCCTGGCCATGCCGCCGACCAACTACGTGATGCGCGGCATCAAGGGCGAGATCGCCTTTCACTTCGAGATCGGCCTGCCGGGGTTCATCGCCGTGGCCTTCGTGCTCGGTTTTTTCATGAGCCTCGGCAAGGCCGCCGTCTTCAAGCACATCGCCACCTACTATCCGCGCAATGTCGGCGCTGTGGGTGGCCTCGTCGGCATGATCGGCGGG
>CAXMLT010000726.1:0-1920 GCA_964194245.1 uncultured Hyphomicrobium sp. | reverse complement strand
GCGAAGCCCATGTCGGCGAAGATCTCGATGCACTCATCGAGCACCTGCGCGACCGGGTGAATGCGCCCCTCAGCGAGCGGGCCGGGACGCACCGGCAGCGTGACGTCGGCACGCTCGTTCGCCAGCCGCGACGAGAGCGCCTCGACCTCGAGCGCGCCTTTGCGCGCTTCGAGCGCCTCGGAGACACGGCCTTTGATGTCGTTGACGGTCTGGCCGAACGACTTGCGCTCTTCCGGCGCCATGGACCCGAGCCGCGACATGAGCTCGGAGACGCGGCCCTTCTTGCCGAGTGCGGCGACGCGGATCTGCTCCAGCGCGCTCAAATCGGGCGCGCCGGCTACCGCGCTGAGAAGCTCGCGCTCCAGCGCTTCGAGATTGAGATTTGGACCTGCGGACGACATTGGCTCTCAGCCTATCTCAAGTGTCATCCTCGGGCTTGCCCCGAGGATCCATCTTGCTTCTCGCGTCGGAGCGAGCGGGTAGGTGGATCCTCGGCATAAAGCCGAGGATGACAAGGATGGGCGTGCGTTAAGCCGCGGCCTTCTTCACGGCGGCGGCGGCCTGCTCGGCGAGCACCTTGAAGCCCGCGGCGTCCTTCACCGCGAGATCGGCCAGCACCTTGCGGTCGATCTCGATGCCGGCCTTGTTGAGACCGTCGATAAATCGCCCGTAGGTCAGCCCGTGCTCGCGCACCGCTGCGTTAATGCGCTGGATCCAGAGCGACCGGAACGTGCGCTTCTTCACCTTGCGGTCGCGATACTGGTACTGCATCGCCTTCTCGACCGCCTGCTTGGCGACGCGGATCGTGTTCTTGCGCCGGCCGTAATAGCCCTTGGCGGCCTTCAGGACTTTCTTGTGCTTGGCATGGGCGGTGACGCCGCGCTTGACGCGTGCCATGGTTCTACTCCGTCAGATGTCGGTTTGCGTGCTTATGCGGTCGGGTCAGCGTGCGTAGGGCATGTACTTCTTGACGATCTTGGCGTCGGAGTCGTTGAGCACCATGGTGCCGCGCGCCTGGCGAATGAACTTCGCGTGGCGCTTGATCATACCGTGGCGCTTGCCCTGGGCTACAGCCTTGACCTTGCCCGTACCCGTCATCTTGAAGCGCTTTTTGGCGCCGCTCTTAGTCTTCATCTTGGGCATTTCGCTCGATCCTTTCTTCACTCGGGGCTGGCCCTAATTCGCAACCGGCACATGGCCGATCCGAAACGTCCCTTGCGGGAGGAGCCGCCTTTTGAGGCATGTCAAAGCAAAAAAGCCGCCACGGCATGCCCTGCCGGGCGGCTCGGGGGCCCTTATAGGGGCGTGTGTCGAGAACGGCAAGGGCTGACCAAAGGCCCTATTTCAGCTTCTCGCACACCCGATGCGCCCGCCCCGTGGATGGGTCCAGGTGGTCATAGCAGACGTCGCGCGCGCAACTGCACTCGCTGTCGTCGCCGCCACCATCGGGCGAGCCGGCCTCCCGGCAGCTCTCGGCATCCGGCGCCACGTCGCAGATGAAGCGGACCTCGCGCGCCGGCTCGGCGGGCGCAGCGGGCGCGGCCACGGGTGGCGCCGCGGGCAGAGGCGCGGCAACGGCCGGAGGAAGCGCAGGCGTCATGGACTGCGCGGCGGGGAACTCGGGCATCGGTGGAATAAGCCCGGCACCGCCGCCAACACCGGATGTGCCAGGACCGTTCGGAAGGCGCGGCGGCTCGATGACGGTTTGCGCGCTTGCCGTAGCGGCGAGCGTGACAACGGCAACGGCCGCCGACAGGAGCCGGCGGCCGCAAATCTCGGAGAGAGAAAATTCGCCTCGCGCCATCGCCTCAACTCCCGAGAAGCCAGGCGAGGAAGCGAGAGCCGCTACCTCGGCGCCAGCACCATCACCATCTGACGCCCTTCGAGCCGCGGCTCGGATTCGACCTTGGCGATCGGCTC
>CAXMLT010000725.1:0-3485 GCA_964194245.1 uncultured Hyphomicrobium sp. | reverse complement strand
GCTCTATCCAGTTGAGCTACGGGACCATGATACCGCTAACGTTGCTGCGGTGTCTGCTGTCCCGCGGTTGCCGGGGTGGCTGCCCTGTCTGGGAGCAACGTGCGCGCTCTGCGCCGGCGTTTGCGCTTTTTGCGTAGCCGTCTCTGGTGGCAGCGGTACGGCCTGCCCCGTGTGATGGTTTGGGTAAGAGTTGGGGTGAGACCGGCTAGCTATGAAATTTATCAATAACATCAAGCCACTTTGGCGGACACCCCATCCGCCAGAAGCTCGCCTAACAGCTTGTTTTCCTGTCGTTCCTTCAGTCTACGGTCGCCATACCCACATCAACGCCCACGTCCTGATCTGCCACCTCCTGAGTTGAAGATCAGCCTGCGCCGGCGGCACGCACTTCGACGTGAAGGGCACTGACGTAAGCTCCGAAGACGTGCACGACATCGGCGATTTGTTGCTCTTTAGGTTCGACATCCCGCACTGGATCGCACCTGTCGATATGTCCCAACCCTGCGATTTCTCCCTTGCCAGCGGACGCTGGACAGCGGTGCTCCCCTATCGGTGAGTGCCCTCCAATTTGGAGAAAGCGGCCTATTGCCCGACGGCGATCTGGTCGTAGATGCCGCCGTCGGCAAAATGCTGCTTTTGCACCTTGTCCCAGCCGCCCAGCAGCGTCTCGACCGTGAAGGTCTCGATCGGCGGGAACTTCGCCGCGTTCGCCTTGAGCACGGCCGCATCGCGCGGGCGCAAGCTGTGCTTGGCAATGATGGCCTGTCCTTCCGGCGTGTAGAGGAAGTTGAGATAGGCCTCGGCGAGCTTGCGGGTGCCGTGCTTGTCGACGTACTTGTCGACGAGGGCGATGGGAGGCTCGGCCTCGATGCTGAGCTTGGGGTACACGACCTCGAACTTGTCGGCTCCAAACTCCGCACCGATGCCGGCGGCCTCATTCTCGAAGGTGACGAGCACGTCGCCCGTGTCGCGCTGCGTGAACGTTGTGGTGGCGCCGCGACCGCCGCCGTCGAGCACCGGCACGTTGGCGAACAGCTTTTTCACGAACTCGCGCGCGCCGTCCTCGCTCCCCGTCTTTTTCAAGGCATAGCCCCAGGCAGCGAGGTAGGTGTAGCGGCCGTTGCCCGACGTCTTCGGATTGGGCACGATCACCTTGACGCCTGACTTGGCGAGATCGTCCCAGTCTTTGATGCCCTTCGGGTTGCCCTTGCGCACGAGGAAGATCGAGGTCGTGGTGTAGGGCGACGCGCCGTTGGGAAACTTTTCGCGCCAGTTGGCGGCGACGAGGCCGCCGGTCTTGACGAGGAAGTCCACGTCGGGGGCCTGGTTGAAGGTGACGACGTCGGCCTCGAGACCGTTCGCCACCGCCTGCGCCTGCTTGGTCGAGCCGGCGTGCGACTGGTTGATCGTGGGCGTCTCGCCCGTCTTCTTCTTCCAGTCGGCAATGAAGGCCTCGTTGACGTCCTTGTAGAGCTCGCGCGAAACGTCATAGGAGGCGTTGATGATAGTGGGATCGGCCGCGCGCGCGGCCGAGCTCGCGAGGGCGACGGCGAGTATGCCCAAAGACGCGAGCTTCAGTCCCGTCCGCGACGAGATGCGATCAAGCAGCATGAGAGACATTAGAGATCCTTCCCAGGTTCGTGGGCAGTGACCCGGCCGCGAGCACGGTGCGGCCAAGGCGATGCGGTCAGGAGGGCTTCTTCGCGTGTTTCTTGAGGTGCGCCACGTGAGTGTGCTTGTGCTTGGTATGCGCGTGCTTAACCGGCTTCTTGGCGTGGGCATGCTTCACAGGCTTCTTGGCGTGCGCGTGCTTCACGTGCTTGTGCTTTACATGGTGCTCCACGCCGAAGGCTGACGCGGCTTGCCCGCCGGCAAACGCCAGTGCGGACGCGAGAATAGCGGCTTTAAGCAGCGAATTCATGGTTCCCCCCAAACGTCGTGCTGAGATCTTTGACGCGTGACGGGCCGTTTCTAAGCGGCCCGCCGGAGCCCGAGAACCAAGAAGAATTGCTGAGCTTATTAACCGTGCGTGCCCCAGCCGCGAGGCCGTTCGGCCGGCCGGGCTTTTTGCTGCCCCGATGCGCGCGCATCCTCGCCGGCTCTAGCGGGAGCGAGAGGACGCGATGACAATCTGGACGAGTGCGGCGCGCGCGATGGGCGGCCTCCTGACCGCTGCGCTGCTGGTCGGTGGGCTTGCGCGGTGGGACCATGCGTTCGCGGCTTCCGGTTGTGCAAAGCCGCCAGCCTCATCCCTCGTCGTTAATGTTTGACAGACGGGGGCGAAGGGCGACGGCCAAACCGACGACACCGCCGCGCTGCAGGCCGCATTCGACAAGGTGGGGGGGAACCGGCGGCACCGTCCTCGTACCGGACGGCACCTACATGGTCGATGCGGTCAGCAACGAGCGTCGCCTGAAGATCCGTAAGGACACGACGCTGAAGCTCTCGCCCGGCGCCACCATCAAAGCGATCCCCAACGGCGCGCTGAACTATTCCCTGCTCACGATCGCCAACGTGGCGAACGTCACGGTCTCCGGCGGGACGCTCGAGGGTGACCGTGCGCAGCACACCGACAAGGCGGGTGAATGGGGCATGGGCCTCATGATCGGCGAGGGCGCAAAGAACGTCACCGTCAGTGGGGTAACGTCGAAGGAGATGTGGGCCGATGGCTTCTACGTCGCCACCGCACAGAACGTCACCTTCTGTTCGGTCGTCTCCGATCACAACCGCCGGCAGGGGCTGTCGGTGATCGAGGTCGACCAGCTCGAGGTCGTGAGCTCCGTCTTCAGCAACACGCAAGGTACGCGCCCCAGCGCCGGAATCGATTTCGAGCCCGACAACGTCCAGCAGCGGATCTCGAACGTTCGCGTCCATAACTCGAAGTTTCTCAACAACAAGGGGGCAGGCATCCTGGTTGCGGGCAAGAAAGGGGTCTCACTCATCTCAGGGCTCGAGATCACCGAGAACCTCTTCGTCGGCGCGTTGCCGCTCAAGATCGAATATTCGCCCGAGGTGCTGCAGTCGCAGATCTGCCGCAACCGCAGATGGTTCGACAGGCGGTCGACGCAGGCCTCTCGACCTACCAGGAGGCCAAAGAGGTTCTCGTCGTCCAGCACGAGTGCGGCGACAGCGGCCTGCAAGTGCGTCGTTAACCGTGTCGAGCCGCATTGCGGGGCTTGGGCATACGAGCTGATCGCCTCAATGCTATCCGGCCGGTTGCTGTTGCTCCAATGCCATACATACGAGGCGCCGACCTCGGGCGGTGCGCGCCAAAAACCTCCAGCAAAGCAATAGCAAAGCGCCAGCCTTACCGCGGCCGCCTAGCGAGTCGACCGCGCATAACTTGACTCTTCTAGTCAATAATGTGATTTCTGACTTATTAAGTATTGTTTTGCGTCTGGGGGCAGTCATGAGTTCGGTTCGCGTACCGCGCACTTTGCGCGGGAGTTTTCACGTTCGGTGCCGTCGCGGAGTTGGTAGGAATT
>CAXMLT010000724.1:0-7227 GCA_964194245.1 uncultured Hyphomicrobium sp. | reverse complement strand
GCCAGCCATCGGCCGGCCCGGCGGGCGGCGTGCGATCAGCACGCGGTTGTCGGGATCGACGAGAGCGGCGGCGGCGACGAGCAGAATGGGGCGGCTCATGCGAGCCCATTACCCGACGCTGCGCCGCCTGTCCTCAGCGAAAATAAAAGGGGATCGAAAAGCGAAGCTGCGCCGGCGAAGCGTTGGCGGGCGGCGGACCGAACGGCGCCGACCGGCGGATGGCCTCGAGCGCGGCCTCATCGAGGCGCTCGTTGCCGGAGGATTGGGTGAGGCTTGCATAGCTCAAATCACCTGAGGATGTGACGCCAAAGGAGACCTGCACCTCGCCGCTGCGCCCGAATCCGGCCGGCTTGTTGCGTGCAACCTTGGCGCGGATGCCGGCGGCATAGCTCAAAAGACTGCCGCGGCTCGCCGACACTTTCGCCTGCGAGTCGGCCTGCGCGATCGAGCGGGCCGTCACCCCGCCCGACACCTGCGCCGCCGACTGCTGTTGCTGCTCCTTCGCTTCTTTCTTCTCGACCTTCTCCTTTTTCTCGGTCTCTTTCTGATCCTCCGCGGTGCGCTCCGCGGTCTTCGTCGCGATTTCGTCAGCGGGCTCGCCCGCGCCGCGCACCACCTGCAGCGGATCCTCGACCGGCTCGACCGCGTCGGGCTTCACCTCGCTCGCCTTGACCGTTTCGACCACGGGCTCCTTTACCGCAGCCTCCTCGACCTTGGTCATCGGCACCGCCAAGGCACTCGAAGGCACCGGATTTCCAGCCTGCGTCGCCGTTGGCGCCGCGGCGGCTGCGGCAACGCTCGCGGACGCGTCCACCGCCTCGAGGATGGTCGACGCCGTCATCTCGAGGCTGATCGCGTCCGTCTGCTGGGTGAGGACGCCGTAGTCGGCTGTTGCGGAGCTGGAGCGGAGCATCGCCGCCGCGCCCGCAATGTGCACAAGGCAGGAGACGATGATCGATCCCGTGAGCAGCCGCCGCGAGAAGCCTTCTCCCACGACGGCCACCCGTAGCACCTCAGGCGTGGACGCCGCCGTCGGCTCGAGGTCCGGCTCAGCGTCCACGGCGCTCCTCTGCGACTGCATTTCGCTCAGTTGTGGCCTCGCGCCATTCCGCGGCAACGCTCACGCAACGCGTCGAATTTCGCGACCTGGGCTGGGATGAGCACGCGCGCCTCGTCGCGGCGGACGAAGATCTTGAACATCGCCTCGCCGGCCGCGTTGAAGAACTGGATGGAGCGCGAGGGGCGTCCCATGAACAGGCGCGACACGAAGGCGATGGCCTGGCAGTTATCGGCGCGGATGTGGCCGCCGATGTGACTGTCGCCGTGCACGTTGTAGTAGCCACGGCCGTACGTCCCGGGCGGCAGCGGACCGGCGCATTCGAGCACGATGTCGCGCGTGTGCACGATGAAGAGGATGTCGCCCCACCCGGTCACGTCCTGCATCACGTCGGCGAACAGCTGGCCGTCGACGAGCGTGCAGTGCTCCTGCTGCAGGTTGCGCACAACCTCGAGCGTCGAGACGCCGTAGTCGCGCGCGATCTGCTCGAGGATGCCGTCCGCATTGACCGCGAGCCGCGCCGCGAGAGAAAGCCGCCGGCCCTCTTGAACTGCCTCTGCCGACATGCCGCTACTCCGCCGCCACGACGACGCGGGTGCCGTCGGCCTTCTCTTCCTGCACGACGTGGAGGCCCTCGAAATCGGGATGCCCAAGGTAGAGCGGCTTGTTGGCGCCGGCGCCGGCATGAGCCTTGCGGAACTGCTCCGACTTGGTCCACGCCTCGAAGTCGGCATGCGAGCGCCACATGGTGTGCGAGGAGTAGAGCACGTAGTCCTCGCGCTCGGGGCCTTTCAGAAGATGGAACACGACGAAGCCCGGCATTTCGCTCAAGTGCCCCTGGCGATTGGCCCAGACCTGCTCGAAGTCGTGCTCCGAGCCCTTCTTCACCTTGAAGCGGTTCATGGCGATGTACATCGTGGTCTCCTCGTTGTCTCTGCCGCTCATCGCGTCCGGTATTGAAAATCTACAAACCGGCGGATCCCTCGATCCGCCGGCTTGGGTTTCGCGGGGTACGCCGGCCGGGGGCCAGCGCACTCGCGTCGGTAGTACGAACCGAGCGCAGGGTCAGAATTGCGCCCGCGTGGCGAGCAGGAACGTGCGGCCGCGTCCCGTCTCAACGGGTATAGGGTTCGCCGTGTTCGTTATACCGCCGCTGCTGAGGGCCGGAGTATAGGCGACATCCCCAACGTTCGTGACCGTTAGAGCCACGTTGACGTCCTCCGTGACCTTGTAGCTGGAGAAGATATCGACCGTAGTATAGCCGTCGAGGAACGGAGAGGCGCCCGGCGTCACGTTGGGCAGACCCAAGAAGCTCTTCGAGGTGATGTACCCACGCGCGCCAATCGTCAGCTTCTGATCGAGCAACCGCACGCCGCCGGTGATGGTGGCGATATCGTCTGGCAGATAGCTATGGAAACCAAAGCCGTCTTGCTGGGAAGGAAGGTCGGTTTTCGTATGTGTGTAGGAAAGGCCCCCGAACACATAGCCGGCGTCATAGGTGCCCTGTAGCTCTACGCCTCGTACGGTGGATTGGCCCGGAACGTTGCAGAAGTAGATGCTGAAGATGCCGAAGCCATAGTCGGTCAGGCACGACGTAGCGTAGTTGTCGACGTCCATGGTGTAGTAGTCGGCCTTGAAGCGGAACGTGTCACCGCGCTGGAAAAGACCGTTCACGCGCGAGTTGAAGCCATACTCCCATCCCTTCTGCTTCTCCGGTTGCAGAAATGGATTGGGAAGGAATATGCCTGCAAACACACTGCCGGGATGGCTGCCGCCCGCCAACGTTTCCGAGATCGTCGGTGCCCGGAACGTCTCTGAATACGTGACGTAGGGTTGGAACCATTCGACCGGTTTGGCGGCAAGCGTCAGCTTGGGACTGAAGCCGCTGTCCGATTGATTGAACGAATAGGGCCCGGGCTTGAGAAACGTTGGCAGCACCGGGGTGGGACCGCCTGGAAATACTTGCCCCAGCGTGGGTACGACGCCGCTGCCGTCGAGATTGTAGGTGTCGTAGCGCAAGCCGATGATGGCGTCGAAGATGCTCTTGGTGAATGTCGTCTGCGAGAACACTCCTCCAATGTCCGAGGTACCCGAGGGGTTGACGCCGCCCCCCTGAGAAGGAACGAGCTTGTTGGACGCATCGACATCATCCTGGAAGTATTCGTAGCCGTATTCGGACTTGACGCGCACCCCAGCGCCGAGATCGATCCGCGAGATGTTGGTGACGTCGAAGCCCAAGCCCGTGTCGACTATGTCGCGACCCGACGCGCTGAAGCTTTGGGGCTCAGACCGGCGGCAGGGCTCAAGTACTGCATGGTGAGCTTGCTGCCGTAGAAATTGGCGCGGAAGTCGATGAGATTGTTGTCCGGCCTGTAGGAGTAATTGGCGGTGTAGATGTCGGATCGGACGCTCTGGTTGTAGCCATTGGCCGCGAAGTCGTTGTTGTAGAGAACGGTACCAAACGACAGCCGTTGATCGCGATCGAGCTGAACGTGCACCTTCGCGAGACCGGACAGCAGGTCCTGGTCCGTGAACGGGACTCTCTGCCCGTTGCCGTTGTCGTAGTCGTCCTGATCGTGCTTGCCGATCGCACCGACGACGCTGATCGCGCCGCTGCGGATAGCGCCCGAGCCCATCTCGGAAAATCCAACGCCGTTGCTGCCCCAGGTCACGCTGCTGAGCGAGCCGTAATCCCTCTCTGGCTTCAGGATGTCATCCACGTCGAGGGTACGCATATCTGCGCTGCCGGCCAGCGCGCCGGCACCTCCCGCGGTGGAGACGGCGCCGCGTTGAATATCGATACCGGCGAGCAGGAGCGGATCGACGTAGACGAAGCCCTGCGCGTCGTGCCCCGTGAACCTGAAGTTCTGGCGCACACCATCGATCGACATATTGACGCGGCCCGAACCTTCGAAGCCGCGGATGTTGATGGCAATGCCGGGATTGTTGGTGCTGTCGACTGTGGAGACGCCGGGGATGCTGCGCAGGACGTTCTCGATATCTCCGCCCTGGCCGAAGGTCTGGATTTCGCTCTGGCCGACTGCGCTGACCGCCGCCGGCGTCTGATACATAGCCTCCGACGGCGTCGTCGCCACGGCAGGAGTGGCCGGCACCGAAGCAGGTGCGGGAGCGGGTTTTGCCGCCTGCTTCGACGCCGGGGCGCTTTGCGCTTTCTTCTTGCTGCCACCACCGCCCCCTTCGACGGTGATGCCCGGCAGCTTCGTCTCCTGCGCGCGCGCCTGTTGGAACGTTCCCATCGCGAATATTGCCAAACCGATCGTGAGCAGAGAGGTGGCGAGCGCTCCGCCCTGCTGTCGCCTCTTTGGCGCCGCGAGACGTACGAAGCCTTCGCGTTCGCCGCGATCGCATCTTGAAGACCTTGCTACGCACCCAAACCTTGTGACCACCGAACGCGAGCCAACGCCCGCGCAAACGCTACGCACTGACATGACGCAACCAACCCCCATTACCCGAACTCACAGGGCTGGCTGGCTCGCGCATCGAAGAGCGCGCTGTAGCGGGCTGGCCTCCTCCGTCTACGACGCACGCACTTGTCGTCATCGCACGACGGGCACCGGCTCATCGCCGGACTTGCGCACGATATGAAACATGACTATCAGAGTCAACAAAGAGCGCGAGACGGAAAAGTCGCACCTTCCCGGTGGAAGCCACGCCATGCCGGCCGTGCGTGACGGCGAGCCGTCTCATCCAGCGCGCGCCTTGATGGAGCAAGCATCGTTGATCAACACCGAGAATGACCAGCGATCGCCCGCGCCTCCCGCGGCGACCGCACACGCCGAGCCGCAACGTCCCGTGCGCGTCATCGTCTCCGAGCTGCTGGCAGGCGGCCGCGAGGCGATCCTCGTCCACGACGGGCAGGACTACCGCCTGCGCATCACCGCCAACGGCAAGCTCATTCTCACGAAATAGAGGACCAGGACCCATGACTGCACGCACGCTTCGCGCCGCCGCCTTTGTGCTGATCGGCGCCATCACGATGACCAACCTCGCGCCCGCAGGCGCGCGCGCCGAGGTCGCGATCAAGGATGCGTCAGGGCGTGGCGTGAAAGTCGCGGACACCTCGCGCATCGTCGCGATCGGCGGCGACGTGACGGAGATCCTCTACGCCCTTAAAGCCGACGCCAAGATTGCGGCGGTCGATTCGACCAGCCAGTTCCCGGCGCAGGCGCTGAAGGAGAAGCCGAACGTCGGCTACATGCGCGCCCTTTCGGCGGAGGGCGTGCTGTCCGCTAATCCGACGGTGATCGTCGCATCGAAGGACGCGGGTCCGCCCGACGTGGTCAAGGCGCTGAAGGCGTCCGCCGTGCCGTACGTCGAAGTGCCGGACGACCACACACCCGAGGGCGCGGTCGCCAAGGTGCGCTTCGTCGCCTCTCTCGTCGGTGTCGAGAGCGCGGGCGAGAACCTCGCCAAATCGGTTGAGCAGGACTTCGCTGCACTCGCGCAGGACCGCGCCAAGATCGCAAAGCCCGTCCGCGCGATCTTCGTGCTCACCGTGCAGAACGGACGCGCCACGGTGGCCGGGGGACACACAAGCGCGGATGCCGTCATCAAGCTCGCCGGCGCGGAGAACGCGGCATCTGGCATCGAAGGCTATAAGCCGCTGGTCGAAGAGGCGGCGACCGAACTTGCACCCGATGCGATCGTGACCATGCGCCACTCGAGCTCGACCTTCACCTCCGACCAGATCCTGAGCGTGAAGGGCCTGCAAGCGAGCCCGGCCGGGCAGAACAAACGCGTCATCGAGATGGACGGGTTCTATCTCTTGAGTTTCGGCCCGCGCTCGGCGCACGCCGCCCGTGATCTCATGGCTGCGCTCTACCCGGGGCTCACGGAGAGGCGCGCGGGGGAATGACGGCAGAGGCCGCCCCGCACGCGATGGCCCTTGCCGCGGATGGCCGGCGCATCCTGGCAACACGCGTGCTGATCTTGGCAGGCGTGTTGCTCTCGGTCGCCGCGCTGCTGTCGCTGTCGGTCGGCCCAACGGGCATCACGCTCGCCTCGCTACCGCGCGTAATTGCCGCGTGGCTCGGCGGCGAAAGCGATGCGGCGACGGCACGCGAGCAGCTCGTGCTTATCGACATTCGTCTGCCGCGCACGCTCCTCGCCGTCTTCGTGGGCGCAAGCCTCGCGGTTGCCGGCGCCATGATGCAGGGGCTATTCCGCAACCCGCTCGCCGATCCGGGGCTGATCGGCGTGTCCTCGGGTGCCGCACTCGCCGCGGTCGCGACAATTGCGCTCGGCAACGGCATCGCGGCGCCGATGCTGCAGCCGCTCGGCGTCTATGCGCTTCCCGTGACGGCGTTCCTCGGTGGGGCGATCACAACGCTGGCGCTCGTCGGCTTTGCCGGCCGCCACGGTCGCCTGATGATCGGCACGTTGCTGCTGGCGGGCGTAGCCATCGCCGCCTTCACCGGCGCGCTCACGGGCCTCATCGCCTACACGAGCAACGACCACGAGCTGCGCGACCTGACGCTGTGGACCATGGGAAGCCTCGGCGGCGCAAGCTGGCCCAAGGTCGTCGCCGTGCTGCCCTTCGCGGCGCTCACGCCATTCCTTGCGCCGCGCCTCGTGCGCGCGTTGAACGGCTTCCTGCTCGGCGAAGCGGAGGCCTTCCATCTCGGCATCGAGGTGGAGAATGCAAAGCGCCTTATCGTGCTCGCGACCGCGGCTTGCGTCGGCGCCGCCGTGGCCGCATCCGGGATCATCGGATTCGTCGGGCTCGTCGTGCCGCACATCGTGCGCATCCTGGCGGGGCCGGACCATCGCGTGGTGCTGCCGGGGAGCGCGCTCATCGGCGCGGCCATGGTGCTCTTCGCCGACGTCGTCGCGCGCATGCTGGTGCGCCCGGCGGAGTTGCCGATCGGTATCGTCATGGCGGCGATCGGCGCGCCGGTGTTCCTACACCTCGTGACCAAGCGCGGCATCGGCGGAATGGAGTAGGCGATGCTGGAGGCTTCTCACGCAACCTACGCGGTCGACGGCAAACGACTCGTCCATGATGTCGACCTCGCGCTGCGCCCGGGGAGGGTCGTGGCCGTGGTCGGGCCCAACGGCGCGGGAAAGTCGACGCTCTTGCGCCTGCTGGCGGGCGAGGGCGGGCCGACTTCCGGCTCCGTGGGTATAGATGGCCGCGACCTCAAGAGCAT
>CAXMLT010000723.1:0-2689 GCA_964194245.1 uncultured Hyphomicrobium sp. | reverse complement strand
GACGTAGTAGTCCTCGGTCAGAAGCTGGCCCGAGACGTAGAATGCGACCGAGTCCGGTCCATGCGCGCGGATCGTCGCGGAGAACTTCGAGGCTACGAGTTCGAGCGCAGCGTCCCAACTCGATCTCACGCCGTCCACTTCGGGGAACAGCAGCCGGTCTTCCAGGCCGATCGTCTCCGCCAGAGCCGCGCCCTTGGAGCAGAGCCGGCCGAAGTTCGCCGGGTGGTCGGGATCGCCGCGGACGGTGACGCCGTCGGCATTCACATCCACCAGCACGCCGCATCCGACGCCGCAATAGGGGCAGGTGGTCTTGATTGTGCGGGGCGCCGCCATGTCCATGGATCACGCCGCCCGGCCGGTAAGCGAGGTAAGCGCGATCAGAAGCGTCTCACCTTCGCATCGGATCGGGATCGTGCGCACACATCCCTCATCGGCGCCTTGCGCCTTGCCGGTTTCCAGCGAGATCACCCAGTTGTGCAGCGGGCACGTCACCGAAGCTCCGTGCACGATGCCCTGGCTGAGGGGGCCTCCCTTGTGCGGACAATGGTCGTCGATGGCGAAGACGCGATCGTCCGCGGTGCGAAACACAGCGAATTTGCCGTCCGGTGTATCGAGGCATCTTGCGCCGCGCTGCGGGATATCGCTGAGCCTGCCGATGACAATCCAGTTCATCCCCATCACTCCGCCGCCTGCGCCATGCCGACTGCGGCCAAGGGGCGGAACTCGTGCTTGTGCAGGCCGGATGCGCGCTCCGACCAGGGATCGACCTGAGCGAATTTCTGCGAGAAGACGAAGCGGTCGAAGAAGGCCTTGCGCCGCACGCGGTCGTCGAGGACCTGGCGGCGGATTTCAGGGACGCCGACGCGCTTGGTCCATTTATAAATGCGCTCGAGGTAGCGTGCCTGCTCGCGATACATCTGCACGAGCGCGACGATCACCTCGAGCGCCTCGTCCTCGGTTTTCACGAGGCCGAGCAACTCGGTGCCTTTGATGTCGAGACCGGCGGCGCCGGCGAAATGGATCTCGAAGCCTGAATCGACGCAGACAACGCCGACGTCCTTGCACGTCGCCTCGGCGCAGTTGCGCGGACATCCCGACACGGCCATCTTCACCTTGGCCGGGGTCCACGAGCCCCACATGAATTTCTCGATGCGAATGCCAAGTCCGGTCGAATCCTGGGTGCCAAAGCGGCACCAGTCGGTGCCGACACAGGTCTTCACCGTGCGCAAGCCCTTGGCGTAGGCGTGGCCGGAGACGAAGCCAGCCTTGCCGAGATCGGCCCACACCGCGGGCAGGTCCTCCTTTTTGATGCCGAGCATGTCGATGCGCTGACCGCCCGTCACCTTGACCGTCGGGATGGCGAACTTGTCGACCACATCGGCGATGGCGCGCAGCTCTTTCGCACTCGTCACGCCGCCCCACATGCGCGGTACAACGGAGTAGGTGCCGTCCTTCTGGATGTTGGCGTGCGCGCGCTCGTTGATGAAGCGCGATTGATAGTCGTCGGCATATTGGCCGGGCCAATCGCAGACGAGGTAGTAGTTGAGCGCCGGGCGACACTTCGCGCAGCCGCACGAGGTCTTCCACTCCAGCTCCTGCATCGCGGCGTGGATGGTCTTCAGGCCCTTCATCTTGATCAAGCGGCGCACGTCGTCGTGGCCGAGGGACGTGCATCCGCACATTGGCTGAACCGCGGCCGGGTTGTAGGCGTCGCCGAGCGTCAACGTCATGAGCTGCTCGACGAGCCCCGTGCACGAGCCGCACGAGGCGGACGCCTTGGTGTAGGCGCGCACGTCGTCGAGCGTGTTCAGTCCCTTCTCTTTAATGAAACCCGTTATCTTGCCCTTACATACGCCGTTGCAGCCGCAGATCTCTGCGTCATCGGGCAATGCTGCAACGGCCACCGTAGGGTCCAGCGGCGCGCCCCCTTGGTAGGCCTGGCCGAAAATGAGCGTGTCGCGCATCTCGGTGATGTCGACCTGGCGCTTCTTCAGGTCATTGAAGAATCCGCCGTCGGCCGTCTCGCCGTAGAGCACCGTGCCGATGATGCGGTTGTCCTTGAGCACGAGCCGCTTGTAGATGCCGGCGGAAGCGTCGCGCAGCACGATCTCCTGTCGGTCGTCACCGTCGGCGAAATCGCCGAGCGAGAAAAGCTCGATCCCCGTCACCTTCAGCTTGGTCGGGGTGTCGTTGTGCACGAAGGCCGCCGAGGTCTCGCCCGTGAGGTGCGCGGCGGCCACCCGCGCCATCTCGTAGAGTGGCGCGACGAGACCATAGACATGACCGCCGACCTCCGCACATTCGCCGATGGCCAACACGTCGGGATCGGAAGTGCGCATACCCGCATCGACGAGAATTCCGCGATTGACCTCGATCCCCGCTTGCTTGGCGAGCGAGGCGTTGGGCCTTATGCCCGCCGCCATGACGATCAAGTTTGCAGGTATTACCCGGCCGTCGGCCAGCTCGACGCCTTCGACCTTGCGCTCGCCGAGGATCGCCTTGGTCTGCGCCTTGGTGATGATCTTGAGACCGCGCGTTTCCAGCTCTCGTTGCAGCATGCAGCCGGCGGCTGGGTCGAGCTGACGCTCCATCAGCGTCGGCATCAGGTGCAGGACGGTCACGTCCATGTCGCGCGCATTGAGCCCGGCCGCGGCCTCGAGGCCGAGCAGGCCACCGCCGATCACCACCG
>CAXMLT010000722.1:0-2690 GCA_964194245.1 uncultured Hyphomicrobium sp. | reverse complement strand
ATTCCTACCAACTCCGCGACGGCACCAAAACAGAAGCGGTGCGCCTCAATGAGCAATCTTGCTGTGCCCATCGGCGTCACCGTTCTTACTGGGTTCGGAATTGTGTACGGCTGGATTTTGCATAGGGCGGTTGAGCAGTCCGTCTACAAGGTCACCGGCATCAGGGCATTGGACTCCTACTTACTGTCGTGGCTGTTTGGGCTGTTCGCTGCGTTCTCTCCGGCGGTGCTTTATCTCGCGTTCGGCTTCGACGAATTTCAGGACACTCCAGACGGTGTGAAATTGCTGCAGCGTTTGCACCGGGCCGCCAGATTTCAGGTTTTAGGATTGTGCCTCTACGGGATAGCTGTACTGATGATTGTGCCGCAAGTCCCCATGAAATAGCGACCAGTCCGCGACGAGCGCTCTCAATTTTTCAGCCGCCAATGCATGCGCCCACCGGGCCAAGCGGGTTCAATGTTCCTCTTCGCTGCCGGTCGATGTAGACTTGGTCGCGGCCGAATACGGAGGGGGAACACCAATGCCATCTTCGAGAATGCGCATCGTCTGGCTCGCGTTGTTCGCAACGTTCGGGCTGCCAGCACAGGCCCAGTATCGAGTGGCCCCCACGATACCAATCTACCGCGCACCCATAATTACGCCTATGCCGACGTTTACGCCCACGCCGACCTTTACGCCCACGCCCGCTCCCTTGGCCGCGCCAATCGCTCCTGCAGCGAACCCCATTGTCGACGCGCCCGCTGTCGAAGCTCCAGTAACTACCGAGCCTACCACGACTGCGACACTACCGGCCGAACCCGTTCCGACCAACGTTGTTCCCGGTTGCCCCGGCCAACCCGGCTGCCCACCCGAGCCTGAAGACGAGGGGCCGTTCAGCGAGGCGGTCAAGGAAATGCTGAAAGAGTTCGCCAAGTGCGAGGCGGAGGGGAAGTCGCTTGAGACGTGTTTGTCCGATGATCCGCCGCCGCCGCACTTGAGCCAGCTTCAACATGCGGATCGGACCCGCCTCACCGAATGTCTCGGGTCGGGCGATCTGGCATCAACAAAGGATCGCTGGAGCGGGTGCTTGGCGGACATCAGGTGACCCTACCAAATACCGGGCCTTCCTACCGGAGGCCACCGCGGATTTACTCAAAAACGCGCCGTTCAAAGTTCGGCTTTCGGGCCTACGCGGTGCTACTCTCGGGTGCATTGATCATCCTGATTGCCGTCGTGCTACTGGCGTGGGCTAAATTCACGAGCAGTAATCCTCCAGCAACATCGGACACGAAGGCGCGCCCGTCAGTCGAAACGCAGCCTATAACGCCGCCAGCACCTGTGCCAGCGACGCGACCTGCACCCACTCCATAGCGATGTGGAGCTGACGTTCGTCGGGCGTCGTTTGGCATCACCCGAACAGGTGCCGGTGACGACCTAGCGGATGTCGGTCCAGCGCTGCCCTAACTTTCGCCAACCTCGTCACGTAAAGTGCGGGCTGCGGTGTATCCTCAGCGGGGTACACGAGGCTGTCATGCGTTCGCGTTTCGAATACGAAGCGCCAGGCTTGCTCAAGAAAGCCGCGCTCACTCTCAAGGCTCCCCATAAATGGCGCTCACGTGTGCGACCGTGGGTGTTCGATAAGAAGAGCGGTGTGCGCTTCCAGTTAGACGCTGACGAACACGCTGCCCTTAAGCCTCTGACTTCGCGCATCAAGAACGGCAGCACGTCACTTGAAGTGGTAGTTGCCTTCGATCAAGTGGCCGATGCGATTATGGCCCGTCGCCGTGGCTACTGCTTCGAGTGGAACCACCTGGCAGACCGAACGTCGGCAGAGTGGGAGAACTGGCTAAGCGGTAGTTTGCGGCGGCTGCGGTGGTGAAGCTCCACTTAAGTTATCCCGTATGTTTCCGGGAACCCTTTGAGTTTCAAGCCGTTCATCCCCAAATAACTAAAAACAATAGGGAGGAACCTGTCATGGCTTTCTTCTACCAACCTCACGATCTGAGCCTTACCAAGCCACGCGATGCGAGAGGTATCTATCGGCATGCCAAGCACGATGGAGCCGACAACATCGTCTCGCTGGTTACGCTGCTGTTATTCGTAGCGGTGGCCTATGGGCTCTACATGCTTTACGCGGGCTCATTGCCGTCGCAGCCCGCTGCAACGCCGCTACTGGCTACGGAGGTACCCGCTACTCAGCCGTCCACGCAAACTCCGACACCATAGGTTGAGATCGGCGGTCGTCGCGGCATCGCTTCTAGCCAAGGGGTGCCGCGATTGTCCCTTGGGGATGAGCCCATTTGTTCGCGCCGAGCACCCCGGCCTACAAAACGCCGGGTTCCCGCAGGCTCAATCATTGTGAGGGTAGCCGGACGGGGGTTCGGTGATGGGTTCGAAGTGTAAGGTTCCAGACTTTTTCCGACTGGCGCACGACGAGGAAGCGGTTATCAAAAATCTAGCCGCGTGCATGTCAATGAAGACGCCGAGTCCAAGTGTCGAAGCTGCCTTTGATTACGTTGGTCGTGTGATTGCCCGCAGGCGATACGGCCACGTCTTGGAATGGAGGCAGCTTGCTTCGTGGACCGAGAAGGACTGGGATCGCTGGTTGAGCGCTACCGGCCACGTCGCTAACTAAAGTCCCCGGCACCATGATGCACGTGCTCGGTACCAACGGCCTGACTCAAAAAAACAGAAAGTGCCCAAGCCAATAC
>CAXMLT010000721.1:0-2302 GCA_964194245.1 uncultured Hyphomicrobium sp. | reverse complement strand
TGGGGCGTCGGCTACGTGCCGTTCGAGAACCTTATCGGCCGCGCCGAAATTATCTTCTTCTCAGCGGCGGTCGACGAGCCCGATGCCTTCCGTTGGTGGAAACCATGGACCTGGCCATTCGATATCCGCTGGAATCGTTTCTTCAAGCTCGTGCACTAAGCTGCAGTCCCAGGCGGTTGTGGCCGAGGGACGCGCTGCAAAGGCTCCGAAGTCGGGACAAATCATCATAGTGCGGGTTGCGTCAGGGGGAAACATGCCAGGGACGTGCAGCCAGGGAGTGGACAGCAGCTTCGTCGCGCTTGGCTACGGCAAGGTGGCTGTTTTGGGTGTCGTTCAAGGCATCACCGAGTTGATGCCGATATCGTCGAGCGCCCACATGCGAATTGTGCCGGCTCTTCTAGGATGGCCGGATCCCGGCGCGGCCTTCTCTGCGGCGATGCAGTTGGCCGCATTGGTGGCAGTCGTAAGTTACTTCTGGGCCGACGTCGAGATGCTGGCGGTTGGAGCAGTGACCGCACTCATTCGGCGGGACTTTGGTAATCGTCAGCTGCGGCTCGTGTTCTGGATTGCACTGTCGACGATACCAATTGTAGTCGCCGGCTGGGCACTTTCTCCGATCCTCAACGCCTGCAACGGAGCGTCGTCAATCGTCATGGCGCTGTTGCTAGCCATGGCCGAGGTAATGGCACGACACGTACGCACTCTTCAGGACGTCAAGCTCACTGATGCTATGACGATCGGGATCGCCCAGGTCGGCGCCTTGATCCCAGGCGTGTCACGCTCCGGTTCCACGCTCACCGCGGCTCTCTTCTTGGGCCTCAAGCGCGTGGAAGCGGCCCGCTTCTCCTTTCTGCTCGGCCTGCCAGCCATCACGCTCGCAGGCGGCAAGGAACTTTGGGAACTCTACAAGGTCCACCTCGATGCCCATGGCTGGTCCGTGCTCGCGGTCGGGCTTGCCACGGGGTCGGTGGCGGCTTTTTTCGCGATCTGGGGGCTGCTTCGCATCTTGGAGAAGTTCTCGTCCTGGCCATTCGTCGTTTATCGTGGCTTGATCGGTTTGCTGCTCCTTGTGGGTGCCGCTACCGGTCTCTTCGCGTGAGGTCGTCAAAAATGAAACTTGGGGTTCTCAGGTCGCCAATGGATGCCGCCGAGTTCATCGTGGGAGGGAAGCAGTTGTGCAATTCACGTTCGACGTCGATGGCGCCACGGTCGAGTTCTCTCGTAATTGGTTCACCGGCCGTTGCACGCTACACACCGGCAGGCGGGACGAAGTGCTGCAATCCTCGTTGAACCCGTTCACGCACTATTCCATGAAGCTGAAACGGCAATGGCATTTCTCGGTCGAGGGCCACGCGGTCATCATCGAGAAGGAGCGGCCCCTGCTGTTGGCCGGACTTCGACCGCAAACCTATCGCGTGTTCGTCGACGGCAAGCCCGTTCTGGAGCGCAACGGATTTTAACTGGCGATTGGCACGCGGGCCGCCACCGAAACGGCTAAGCGTCAAGCGCATGAGGCCGATTTCTACCCTAATGCTTAGCCCCCGTGGCCGTTCGCAGACGCTCAGCCACCCACCCCCCTTACACGGAGTTGCGGGCCGCGCCTGCTCCGCCAGCTTTTCCTGCTGAATCTACGACCTCGTGTATCGCAACTCGCTCAAGCACGCTCCCCTACTGTCCGTTTCCCCCAAGCAAAGCAGACGAAGTTCGGTCATTACTCCTCGCCCTCGTTCTCCAGCCTGAAGTACTCGTCGATCGCCGCCTTCCACTCGGCAACGTCGTCGGGGTATCAGAGTGGCGCTTATCACTGTCGCCCAGCAATCAGCTCATAGGCAAGCTGCTGCATCTGTTCTGAGGTCACCGCAGCACCCGTCCAATCAACACCTCTTCCGTTTGACTGGACGCAAAAAATGGCCAGCGCTTCCGCGCGACCGCGAAGCGTGGTGAGCATCAGGGGTTGCCCCCTCTGATTTAGCTCTCTGAAGAGTTGCTGCATCGCATAGCAGTCGTCAGGAGTGATGGGCTGAGAATGCACCTCACGCATGCCGGTCTGCTTCTCCAGCACAACGACCAAGGTTGCGTTGTCGGAGGTGGGCTCTGCTATTGCCAAACTAGAACCGGCGAGAATCCCCGCTATCGCTAGAGCGACAAATCTGCTCATCGGATGGTCCTGGGGTGCTCTATTTCCGTTCTTCGTCTTGATGCGCCTGCGGGCTTCCCTCCATGTGCGCCTGTTCCATGTTCGCCTGGCAGGGCCGTGCCCATATCTCACAGCGATACATGACCTGTCCGGCGACCTCGCCAA
>CAXMLT010000720.1:0-1696 GCA_964194245.1 uncultured Hyphomicrobium sp. | reverse complement strand
TCGAAAGCGGTTGCGGGGATCGGCAGGGACTGGATCGCGAGCAGCGGCTCGACGCTGACCTCATGCCCGAGCACCTCGAGCGCGGCCTTGAGCTCGGCCGCGTCGGGCTCGGGCCGGGTGACGAGGACGTGCATCAGGCGAGCACGCGCAGGAAATCAGGCCCGGCGCGATCGAGAAGCTCCGCCGCCGCGTCCTCGCCGAGCCGCAGCGCAGTCGCTGCCGAACCGCTGCGCTCAGTCGCGAGGCGCTGCTTGCCGTCGGGCGTGAGGATCTCGCCGCGAAAGCGGATGACGTTGTCGTTAAACTCGGCGAGGCCGGCGATGGGGGTGCGGCAGGAGCCGTCGAGCTTGGCGAGGAACGCGCGCTCGGCTGCAACGCACAAGGCTGTCGGCTCGTCGTTCAAGGGAGCGATGAGGTGCGCGGTTTCGGCGTCGTCGGCGCGCAGCTCTATGGCGATCGCGCCCTGCGCCACCGCGGGCAACATGATGTCCGTGCTGACGGGCTCGCGGATGTGCTCGGCAAGGCCCAGCCGGTTGAGCCCCGCGCAGGCGAGGAACGTGGCGCTAGCCTGGCCATTGGCGAGCTTCTTCAGCCGCGTCTCCACGTTGCCGCGCAGCGGCACGATTTTGAGATCGGGGCGGCGATGCAGCACTTGCGCCTGCCGCCGCAGCGAGGAGGTGCCGATGACGGCGCCTTCCGGGACCTCGGCGAACGAGGAATACTTGAGGCTGACGAAGGCATCGCGCGGGTCTTCCCGCTTCAGCGCGGCGCCGAGCGTCAGGCCGGCCGGCAGCACCGTCGACATGTCCTTCATGGAATGCACGGCGAGATCGATCGACCCCGCCAGCAGCGCCTCCTCAATCTCCTTGGTAAAGAGGCCCTTGCCGCCTTCCTCACTGAGGGGCCGGTCGGTGATGCGGTCGCCGCTGGTCTTGATGACGACGACCTCGCAGGCGCCCTCAGCGAGCTTATGCGCCTTGGTCAGCCGGGCAACGACCTCGCGCGCCTGTGCCAGCGCCAACGGCGAGCCGCGCGTACCGATGCAGATCTTGCCAGCTTGCAAGCAGTTCTCTCCGGGTGCTAGCGACAGCCTCGATAGGGCGCCATTAATGCCTGCGCGGCGCCGTTAAGGCAAATATGAGGTCGCCCGCGCCAGCGATGGATGCTTCTCGACAAATCGACCGCGGTTTCAGCGTCGTCCTCGGCATCGAGACGAGCTGCGACGAGACGGCGGCTGCAGTGGTGGCGCGCCTCCCCGACGGGAGCGGTCGCATCGTCTCCAACGTGGTACGCACGCAATGGGAGCGCCACAGGCCCTACGGCGGCGTCGTGCCCGAGATTGCCGCGCGCGCACACGTCGAATGCCTCGACCTTCTCATCGGCGAAGCGATGCGCGAAGCCGACATCGACTACTCCGATCTCGATGCAGTCGCGGCGACTGCGGGGCCGGGGCTGATCGGCGGCCTCATCGTCGGCCTCGTCACTGGGAAGGCGATTGCGCTGGCCGCTCAAAAGCCGTTCATCGCCGTGCATCACCTGGAAGCGCACGCGCTGACCGTGGGCCTGACGCAAGGCCTGAAGCCGCCGTATCTGCTGTTGCTCGTGTCGGGCGGCCACACGCAACTCCTGATCGTGCGCGGCGTCGGCGACTACGAGCGCCTCGGCACGACCATCGACGACGCGCTGGGCGAAGCCT
>CAXMLT010000719.1:0-6349 GCA_964194245.1 uncultured Hyphomicrobium sp. | reverse complement strand
GGCCAGGACGGCGCAGGAGTTCCTGACAGATTGGAGGAAGTCCTACATCTACGCGGAAGCTCGTGCACCGGACGAGCTCGATGATACCGTGGCTGAGTGTGTCAAGGACGCTGCGCAGGATGGGATCACGAGAGACGCGCTTGATAAGGCAGCCGGCGGCGATCTGAGAACCTACGTCAAGGCAGCCATTAGCAAGGCCGGTGCCGGTGATGCCTAAAAGTCCCAAAGGCCGACTGAGATAGGGCCGTCGCGGGGCTTTGCGCTGAGCAATGGAGGACCGCTGTGGCACGTTCAGCAGAAGATGATGCAAGGGCGATCGTGCGGATGTTGGTTGAAAAGGGTGTCCAATCTGGAGAGCCCTATAAGAACCCAATGCTCGTCCTGAACGCCCTCTGGCTAGGCATAGAGGGAGTCGAGCTTGATGACGCCCTCACATTCGCTGGCGAGCAGGGCTGGGTCGAGAACGCCCCAGAGGACACGATTAGGTTGACAGATGCCGGCCACGCAGCCGGAAAGGCAGCTTGAACTGAGACAGTACCGTGCTCGTCTCGGTCGCCACCGTTCTTGCGCGAGGCCAACACGGGGCCGTTGGCGCCGGTGTCCCCGCGAAGGGCGAGCAGTGCGCGGCTGACGTTCTTAGGAAGAAGGACCTGACGCACGCGATGCTGACGAACTCGATCAAGATCGGAATCCGGCCAGCACGCTAATCGCAGTCCGCTTTGGGTCAGTAGCGGACGTCAGGGCTGCACGTTGGCCACGTCAGCTCGGCGCTTGAGAGCAGACATGCGCGCGCTGCTCGCGACTTACCGCTTAGGGCCAGGAGCGGTCATCGGGCCAGAGGCGCTACTGCCCGAAGATTTTCGTGTTCCAATCGGGATCGACGTCGGGCTTCCGCTTTTTCCTTTTCACGGTCCCCTTGGGAGGCGTCGCGATCAAAGCCGTAGTCCCGTTCGGGCCCGGCGCCGGAGCGGCTTGCGGCGGCACGGGTAGTGGTGACGCGGGTTCGTTAGACGGAGAAGGCAAGGGAGCGACTGCGGGCAAAGGCAACGGAGAAGATGGGGGCGGCGAAGCGGTAGGAGGCGCTGTCGCGGGTGCTTCTACCGCTTGCGGCTCGTCCTGCGCGGGTTGTTCCCCCGGCGCGGGCGCGGGATAAACGACAAGCGGCGCCGCGATCGGCCGGGCGATGAACGGGCTGGCAGCGATTTCTGGCCGGGGAGCAACGGCAGGAAGGGCAATCGTGTCGACGTTGGCGTCGCCAGCTTGGGGCCGGTGGTACAACCAGTACATTCCACCCTCGGCCGCCTTCGGCTGGAACAACACAGGGGACCGCTTGTCTGGCGGATGGTTACCCAGCTCGAGCACCACCCTCATGTCGTTGAAAATGGCGGGATTGGTGACGTAGATGTCGTGATTGAGCCCGAGGAAACTCGAACCGGCCGCCGTCACGTCGATTGTCTCGACACCCGTAAACACCGACGCAGTGGCGCCAGCTTTTTCACAGGATATCAAAGCTGAACGCCCAAGCGCCCGGTCTTGGGTAGAGGAGTAGAGCGTCGTGCTGGCTCCAATGCCTTTGATTGCCGTCATCACCTGAGCAAACCGGTCGCTACACACATCCGGCGAATGCAGGATGATCTCAGCGAAGCGCAGGGGCGATTGATTTTCGCTGGTGCGCTTTAT
Organism: uncultured Hyphomicrobium sp.; assembly: GCA_964194245.1. Classification (GTDB taxonomy): domain Bacteria; phylum Pseudomonadota; class Alphaproteobacteria; order Rhizobiales; family Hyphomicrobiaceae; genus Hyphomicrobium_A. Next base: position 4,669 of record CAXMLT010000719.1, on the reverse strand, counting down.
GATGTTGAGAGCGTCGAGCAGCACGGTGTTCCCCATGCTGTGGGCGATGAGATGAATCTTGGTCGCGTGCGTTTGCGCGACAACCCTCTCCAGGAAATCCGTCAGGTGATCGGTCGCTGTCTTCGCATTACCTGCATTGACACGCAGATAGCTCAGCAAGCCGTCGCCGCCGGGCCAGCTGAAGAGGAACGGAGCGCCGTCGAAGTTCAGGTCGTAGGCGATCTGCGCGGTGCGCCGCAGCGCGTTCTCGAACGACACGTTGAAGCCGTGCACAAAGACAAAAGCCTGTTTCGGAAAAACGCGCGCGGCGTCGAGCCGCTTCTGCGCCGCCTGCACCAACTGCCGTTCATCAGAGATGACAACGTCGCGGATCGCCAGGCGTCCGACCTCTGTAGTTTCGATGGTCTGAGCCTTGCTGGCGTCGGCGTTGGGCAGTCGCGCGTTCGATAGATGCCCCGGCGCTACTTCTGGTTTGGCGATCATGACCGTGGCCTGGCCATAGGTCAGCGTGGCGTCGGTGCTGTCTGCGCTGAAGGTGATCGTCTTTGCGTTCTTGTCCTGCTTACGGTCCGTGGCGAAGTAGACGGGAATTTCCCGGACGGTGGCTTTGTTGATCGCAAGGGCGCGCCGGAACAACTGCTCAGCCTCGTCGGCCTTGCCTTGCTGGCGGTAGAGATCACCCAGTTGCGAACGAATTCGCGACACCGGGATGCTGGGGCCCGTAGACCCTTTCCTTGGTCGCCAGCGCCTGCTGCAAAAGCGGTGCAGCCTCCTCAAACCTCCCCATGGACTTGAGAAGGCCGCCGAGGTTTTCGCGCGAAACGCCTACTCCCGCATAGTCTGTTCCGCGTTTGGCCACCAGTATTGCGATGGCCTGCCGGTAAAGAACTTCGGCGTCGTTGAGCCGGCCCATCCCTTCGTAGAGCTTGGCCAGCGTGTCGAGAGCCCGGCCGTAATCTTCATCGTCGGGCCCATTCGCTGTCACGATGAGCTGGAGAGAGCGCGTGACAAGCGGCTCGGCCTCGGCGTAGCGCCCCTGCTCCTGGTACAGCCACGCGAGATTGTTCAGCGCGCGGCCCACATCGGCGGCGTTCGGCTTTTGCGCACCCTCGTAAATCGCAAGAGCCCGCTTTAGGAACGGTTCCGCTTCGTCGAGTTGCCCTTTGGCTTGATACAATTGGCCAAGAGCGCAGTAATCGCCAGCAATATTCGGGTGGTCGCGCGGATAGTCCCGCTCGTCGATGGCGAGTGCGCGCATTACATAGTCCTCGGCTTCCTTGAAACGGCCCTGCGCCTGGTAAAGCCGGGCCAACACGCTGATAGCGACGGCATAGGACGCGCTGTCTTCGCGATAACGGGCTGTGATTGAGCTGAGAAATTCGTCGGCTTTTGGCAACGCCTCGCCGTACCTGCCGGCGAGGTAGAGATCGACGATCTCTTGATATTGCGCGTTGAGGACCGGATCGTCCGGCCAGTCGTCCGGCCGCATCGGCAGCGTCGGCATGGACAGGGACGGCGTCATGGACGGCATCGGCGGCATGGCCGATATGGACGGCGTAGTGATGACGCGCGGCACGATTGGCATCGGCGGCGGTGACGCATCGTAGTGGACCTGGGCGAGCGCGTGGCCGGCGCATACTAAAAAGCAAGCTGCCCACGCGGTGCGATGCAGAGCTGTCGACACGCTGCCCCCAATGGCCACGCAAAATTAGCGATAGGTCGGCGCAAATTTGCAAGTGTCGCCTGATCAAGTACCCTCACGATAGCACAATAAAGGACCGCGCCACCGGAGTCGGCAATAGGTGGCTTACCTGCGCGCGTCGCGCGGCAGCGGACGGCAGCTCCGGGTCAAAAGCGGAAGTTGTGACGACGTTCGCATGTGGTCCGCTTTGCCTCGGTAAGCGGCCACTGCGTCAACCGCTCAGGAAAGATGTGCTGCCGCGACTGTTAAGACGCCGGAGCATGTCACTCCACCGAGACGCAGTGCGAAGAGGCCAACCCGCGACTCGCCGCTGAAGAGAGACGTGATCCTCAACTGCGGCAGGCGATGGAGTGCCGATTTGGCAGCCCCGAAGCAAATCAGAGAGTGATTGATCTGAGCCGTCGCGCCATCGAACGTGTCATCGGCGAGCTGTCCAAGCGAGGCTCATTCGATGCCGGTGCGACAGCGGGCAGAGCGTTGGTAACGCAGTCGTTTCGGGGCGCTCGCACGGCACCGCCGCCTGAAAGGTCTGTGCGCGTCGGAACCATGAGCGATGCCGAGCTTGCACGGCACGTCGAGAAGACTCACGGCTACAAGCCAAACTTCTGATGCTAGCCATGAAGCTCAATCTCGACGTGTCGGCGCCGTTGTCGCTGTTGAGTTCGACAGCATCGCCGGCGAGCCTGTAAGCTCGCGGTTCGTTGGCGGCGTTCTTTTCGCGGTAAACAGCCGACTGCGACGGGAGGGGCAAAATGCAAGAACAACCGCCGCCACCTACTCCGCGTTCTCAGACGCGAAGTTCGTTCAACATTGTCTATGAAGTCGGCGACCTCATTGCCGGCGAGTTCAAAGTGGAGACGGTCATTGAAGGGGGACTTGGGCGCGTCTACATCGCGAACCGCCGCGAGGTAGGCCCTGTCATTCTGAAAGTCCCCAAAGAACAAGATGATCCCGACGTTCGAGACGCTTTTCGCACCGAGGCAGAAACATGGGTCCAAATTGGCTCGCATCCGAATGTCGTGCGGGCTTTTCGGGTGGAGGAAATCGCCGGCCAACTGATGGTCGTGGCCGAGCTCGTGCATCCCGACGAGACGGGCCGGCTTTCGCTGCGCGATTATATTAGGGGCCCTTTGCCGCCAAACGTCATTGCTCGGTGGTGTGCCGACTTCTGTCACGGACTTGCGCTCGCGATCTCGCGGGGCCTCGTGGCGCACCGCGACGTAAAGCCTGAGAACCTGCTCGTCGGGGCTGACGGAATTCTGCGGATTACGGACTTCGGTCTCGCGAGAGCGGTCAAAGGCCGATTGGCAGGGTGGCAGCCCGGTAAGATCGGCGTTTGGGAAACTAGGGATGGCACACTCTCGGGCACCGCTGTACATGGCACCAGAGCAATGGTGCGGTGCGACGCAGGACGCGCGCACCGATATTTACGCCTTCGGGCTCGTCCTCTTCGAGATGTGCTACGGCCGTTTCCCGTATGCGGCATCAACAATTGAAGGGTTGGCGCAACAGCATCTCTATGCTCAGCCGACCTTTGCCGCGCATCCGTTTCGACCTCTGGTCGAACGGTGCATCGCTAAGGCGCCCGATCAACGCTATTCGCATCCAAGTGCACTGCTGCTGGACCTGACGCCCATCTGTGCAGCACACGGGGTCTCGCTGCCGCCCCGTCCGCCAAGCCCGAATAGGGAAGCGGACGATCTTCATGCGAAGGCGCACGCTCTGAGCGCGCTCGGCAAACATGGTGAGGCACTCGCCGCCGCGCGCCTCGCCGTTCGCCTTGATCCCGACTTCGCCGGTAACTGGACACAGCTCGCTCGTCTACTCATGGAAACCGGTGACGATGCGGGCGCGCTTGAAGCTTTGGATCGCTCGCTCACGCTCAATCCAAGGGGCTCGGCTGGATGGAACAACATGGGATTGATTTTGAAGCGGCAGGGAAAATGGGAACCGGCGATGATAGCGTTTGATCGTGCGCTCCATCACGATCCTGTCAATACGGGAGCCATGCTCAATTCGACTGAACCGTTGCGACGGCTTGGATACTTCGATGAAGCGTTGAACCGGCTTCAGCGCGCTTCGGAACTCGCGCCCGACAAGTTCGCAATCTGGAACAACATGGGATCGGTCTACGTCGATCTCCGCCAGAAGAAAGAGGCGTTGACCGCATTTCACCGGGCCCGAGCGCTCGCCCCTCAGTCCTTTCACGAGCAGATCGACGAGGCCATCCGTGTCGCCAGCGAGCTTCCTTAGTTCTACTGCATCCGGGCGAGCCGTGTCGGTAACGGAGCGTCAACCATCCCTTCATCGGAACGAAAGGCGCGACCCACAAAATAAGCGAGCCCGGGAAGGTGTTTCAGCACCCGCCCAGGCTCTTGATCCAGCCCCTACGTGAATAGGAGTTAGACCCGATGTTCAATTCAACAGCTATAGACAAAGCTTGCCAACAGCTAAAATCTCGGCCCAATCCGACCAGCCACTTAGCCTCACAAACCTCACACGCCAACACAACAACGCGGCTGCTCGTTTTAGTTGCGGCCGTGCTTCTCGTCGTCGCCAGCGCCGGCTTCGGTTGTCTGTTCGCATGGCGCGTCGGCAGCGAACACGACACGATCCTCGGCGCTCTCTCCGTCGCGATGGCACTCGGAACGGAGCTGTGCAAGCCTTTCGCGATCAGCTCGGCCTTCGTGCAACTCAGAAACTGGAACGTCATCGGCGCGGCGTGTCTCATGCTCGTCGGCTTGTTTGCCGTGGCCTTCAGTCTTCAGAGCGAGCTGACCTTCATGTCGATGACCCGCTCGGACCTCGTTGCTCAGCGTGCCAGTATCAGCAACGCCGCGAACCGTGCCGAGCAGCGTTACAAGGAAGCCGTAACCCAGCTCGACACGTTGAGGCCCGTCTCGAACAAAGAGCGGGACACCGACTCTTATCTGCGGCGCCGCGAGGCTCTTCAGACGGAGCTGCACC
>CAXMLT010000718.1:0-2264 GCA_964194245.1 uncultured Hyphomicrobium sp. | reverse complement strand
GGTCTTGTCGTGATCGGAGCCGATCGTGACGATGCTCGAATTCTCGTTCCGCGACTTGGCCTCTTTCGACTCCTCCGGCGCTGGCGTCTTCTTCGCCGTTTTCACGTCGTTATCGTCGCTGTTGCGCCTGCGCTGCACACGGTCCGTGCGCTGCGGCGCGCGATAGCGCTCGACGTTGTTGGAGCGATCCTGTCCGCCGAGAAGAGGTAGCGTCTGTATGCCAAGTCCAATCCCGCCGCCACCGATCCGGAACCCCACTTGCGCCGAGGCCCCCGCTGACATTAGCGCGAATGAGGCGACGGCCACCGCGAGACGCATCGTTGACATTTTGACCCCCTGGACCCGCTTTGCGGCGCCGAAATCATCCAATCACTGGTCTCCTAGCTTGCAACCTAGCGCAAGACCGCATTCGGGGACATCCCAGAAGAGCATGGATTGCACATTCTTCAGGTCGGGCTTCAGGTCGGGGCCGACGCTCGGACGGCGTTTCACGAAGCGGCTTGAAGATGAGTTGTTGCTGAGATCTTGGACGAGTTGCCGCTAACTCGCCTCGCCGCCTCGACTTATACGAAGTAGCGCGACGGATCATGCAGGGCCACAGCGTTTGCCTCTAGAGCGCCCGAAAATATTGCCAAGAAGGCCTCCATGGCGATCGCTCCGGACACCAAGACCGCTCTGGTTGCGCTCAACCGCTTTGGGTTCGGCGCCCGCGGCGGAAGCTCGGATCTCGCGCGTGCCGCTACCGATCCACGCGGATTCCTGAAGGCCGAGCTGCGGCAGCCGGCCGTGGCGAAACTCGAGGCTTCCACGTTGCCGGCCACAAGCGCCGCGCTGCAGGCGGTCTATGCTGAGCAGGAGCAAAAGAAGATCGAACGCGACGCGGCGGCGAAAACCCCCGCGCCGAAACCCGGCTCGCCAGACGTGATGCGCGCGGCTGGAAGTGACGACACGATGGCGAAGAGCGATCCTCCAAAATCTGTCGAACAGCCGATTGCTCAGAAGCTGTTTCGTGCCGACGCCATGGCGCGCTTCAAATGCGCCGCGCAAGCCGAGGCCGGTTTCGCCGAACGGCTCGTGCATTTCTGGTCAAACCATTTTTGCGTATCCGCCCTAAAGGGGCCCATCGTGCGCGCCAGTGCAGGCAGCTTCGAGCGCGAGGCGATCCGGCCGTACGTGCTCGGGCGTTTCGCCGACATGCTGCTCGCAGTCGAGAAGCATCCCGCCATGCTTTTCTACCTCGACAACGCCCAATCATTCGGGCCGAACTCCAAAGCCGGGCTGAAGCGCAAGCGTGGACTCAACGAGAACCTAGCGCGCGAAATACTCGAACTGCATACGCTGGGTGTCGGAGGTGGCTACACGCAGGCCGACGTCACTGCGCTTGCCCGCATAGTCACGGGCTGGATGTTTGCCGGACGCGAGGGCCGGCTCGGTGAGCCAGGCACCTTCGTATTCTTTCCCAACGCTCACGAGCCGGGTGCGCAAACACTGCTTGGCAAGACGTATCCCGCCGGCGGTATCGAACAGGGCGAGGCGGCATTGGCGGACCTGGCGCGTCACCCGGCAACGGCGCGCCACATAGCCCACAACCTTGCTCGCCATTTCGTCGCCGACGATCCGCCCGAGAGCCTCGTTGCACGGCTCGCCAAGGCGTTCCACGACACTGACGGCGACTTGAAGCGAGTGGCCATGACACTCGTGGATTCCGACGAAGCGTGGTCAGCGCCGGCGACCAAAATGCGCACGCCGCATGAGTTCATGTTGGCCGCCATGCGTGCCATCGAGCGGACGCCCGATGATCCCGGCGCAATCCTTGGGCCGCTCGCAGCCATGGGCATGCCGCTGTGGCAGCCGCCGGGACCGAACGGGTGGCCGGATACCGTTGCCGGGTGGGCATCGCCAGAGGGCATGAAATCGCGGCTCGACGTCTCGGCAGCGATCGCCTCTCGCGTCAAGAACCTGGTCAATCCTTCGGAACTTCTCGACACCGTCGCCGGCGAGGCAGCGTCTGCGGAAACGCGGCAGGCTGTCGCGCGCGCCGAATCGCGTCAGCAGGGGCTTGCACTGCTGCTCATGTCACCCGAATTCCAGCGGAGGTAAGCGATGAGCTCGCTTTGCGAATTGCCCTCTCCGTCACGCCGCAGCGTCCTCGCCTCGAGCGGCGCGCTATTCGCATGGGCCTTTCTGCCGAAATTTGCGCGAGCGGCCGGCGCTCGTGATCCGCGCCTGATCGTGATTGTCCTGCGCGGCGCGCTCGATGGCCT
>CAXMLT010000717.1:0-2564 GCA_964194245.1 uncultured Hyphomicrobium sp. | reverse complement strand
GACCAAGGCGATGAAGCAGGTCGCAGGCAAGATCAAAGGCGAACTCGCGCAATACCGCGAGATGGCGGCGTTCGCGCAGTTCGGCTCCGACCTCGATGCGGCAACACAGAAGATGCTCGCGCGCGGCGCGCGCCTGACCGAGCTGCTGAAGCAGCCTCAGTTCTCTCCTCTCAAGATGGAGGAGCAGGTGTGCGTGATTTTTGCCGGCACGCGCGGCTACCTCGATCCACTGCCCGTATCGGCGATCGCCAAGTTCGAGCAGTACCTGCTGCGGCTCCTGCGCGACCAGGGCAAGGACATCCTCGAAGCGATCCGCACCGAGAAGGCGCTCTCGGAGGCGACGGAGAAGAAGCTTGTCGCCTTCCTCGACAATTTCGCGAAGGGGTTCGCGGCTTAGGTTTCCTTCTCGCCGCGAGAGCGGGGAGAGGGCCAGGGTAGAGGCGGCCTCCGTGGTCGGAAGGACTAGGACGCTCGAATGGCGAGCTTAAAAGATCTCCGCAACCGCATCGCGTCGGTGAAGGCGACCCGCAAGATCACCAAGGCGATGCAGATGGTCGCCGCGGCGAAGCTGCGCCGCGCGCAGGAGGCTGCTACAGCCGCGCGCCCTTACGCCGACCGCATGGATCGGATGATGGCAAGCCTCGGCGCCCGCGTCACCGACCGCGCCGGCATGTCGCCGCTGCTCGTCGGCACCGGCAAGGACGACGTGCACCTGCTCATCGTCATGACCGGCGAACGCGGTCTCGCCGGCGGGTTCAACTCCAACATCGCCAAGCTCGCCCGCAACGATGCACGCAGGCTGATCGCCGCGGGCAAGACGGTTAAGCTCCTGATGGTCGGCCGCAAGGGCGCCGAGGCGATGCGCAGGGATTACGGCAACCGCTACGTCGATCGCGTCGATCTGCGCGGCGTGCGCCAGCTCACGTTCAGCCACGCCGACGGCATCGCCCAGAAGATCCTGGCGCTGTTTGAAGCCGGCGAGTTCGACGTTGCGACGCTCTATTTCTCTCAGTTCAAGTCGGTCATCAACCAGGTGCCGACCGCGCTGCAGCTCATCCCGGCCAAGATCCCGGCCGCAAAGGCGGACAAGGCCACCGGCGCTGTCGCCGTCCACGAGTACGAGCCGTCGGAAGAGGACGTGCTCGGCTACCTCGTCAATCTCAACATCTCGACGCAGATCTTCCGCGGGCTTCTGGAGAACGGCGCCTCGTTCTACGGCGCGCAGATGAGCGCCATGGACTCAGCTACCCGCAACGCCGGCGAGATGATCGACAAGCTGACGTTGAAGTACAACCGCACGCGCCAGGCCATGATTACCAAAGAGCTGATCGAGATCATTTCGGGCGCCGACGCGCTCTAGGAGGCCGACATGGCTTATACGGCGACAGCGACGACGAAGGGTGGCCGCGACGGCCGCGCCGTCCTGCAGGACGGCAAGCTGGCGCTCGCGATGGCGTTGCCGAAGGACATGGGCGGCTCGGGCGAGGGACACAACCCCGAGCAGCTTCTCGCCTTGGGCTGGTCGTCCTGCTTCGGTCACGCGGTTCTGCTGCTCGCCAAGAAGCACGGTCTCGACGGCCAGGCCGCGAAGGTCACCTGCGGCATCACCATCGACAAGGACGCAACGAGCTTCGCGCTGCAGGCCGACATCAAGCTGTCGCTGCCCGGCGCCGACAAGGACAAGCTCGAAGCTCTACTGAAGGACGCCCACGAAATCTGCCCGTACTCGAAGGCGACGCGCGGAAACATCCCCGTCACGCTGTCGGTCGGCTGAAACTCATCTACTGGAGACGAAAATGGCAAATAACGTTGGTCGCATCAGCCAGGTGACAGGCGCCGTCGTCGACGTGCACTTCGACGATCACCTGCCTGCGATCCTCAATGCGATCGAGACCGACAATCATGGCTCGAAGCTCGTGCTCGAGGTCGCCCAACACCTCGGTGAGAACACCGTGCGCACCATCGCCATGGATTCGACCGAGGGTCTGGTGCGCGGCCAGCAAGTGACCGACACCGGCGCGGCGATCACGGTGCCGGTCGGCGACGAGACGCTGGGTCGCATTATCAACGTCATCGGCGAGCCGGTGGATGAGGCGGGTCCCGTCAAGACGAACGCCAGGCGGCCAATCCACGCTCCCGCACCAACATTCGCCGACCAGGCGTCGGAAGCGCAGATTCTCGTCACCGGCATCAAGGTCGTCGACCTGCTGGCGCCCTACGCCAAGGGCGGCAAGATCGGCCTCTTCGGCGGTGCCGGCGTCGGCAAGACCGTGCTCATCATGGAGCTGATCAACAACGTCGCCAAGGCGCACGGCGGCTACTCGGTGTTTGCCGGCGTCGGCGAGCGGACGCGCGAGGGCAACGACCTCTATCACGAGATGATCGATTCCAAGGTCAACATGGACCCCAAGAAGAACAACGGTTCGACGAAGGGCTCAAAGTGCGCGCTCGTCTACGGGCAGATGAATGAGCCGCCGGGCGCACGCATGCGCGTTGCGCTTTCGGGCCTCACGGTGGCTGAGTACTTCCGCGACCAGGGCCAGGACGTGCTGTTCTTCGTCGAC
>CAXMLT010000716.1:0-1773 GCA_964194245.1 uncultured Hyphomicrobium sp. | reverse complement strand
TTTGAACCTGCGACCCTCTGCTTAGAAGTTTTCGCTCCCCCCACTAACCCGTTGCCATGCTTGCTGTTGCTTTTTGCAAGAGGTCGCAGCCCACCCGCTATTTCATGCGTCCCGAGTGTCGGTTTGCAAAAGCCGCGGCTCAACTGCCAGGAGGCCGGCGTGACCCCGGAAATGGTACGACGACTTCTGAGCTGCCGTTGGCCGGCGACCCCTCAGCGGCAGGCAACAAGTCCGATCGATGCCGCTCTATGAGCTCGCGGTAGCGCCTCACCTTCGCAGGCATCATTTTGGAATGGCCGGCCTTCTTCAGGGCAGCCGAGATCCTTTCGTCGCGGCGGCCGATTGAAGGGGCGGGTCCAGTGGCCTTTTTCCGATTTGAGTTGATGAGCGCGGCTGCAAACACGTCGATGGGGCACCCGAGTTGGCGGGGTAGTTCCTCAAGCTCGGCAAGCTCCAATCGGCGTGTTCGATCCGCCACACGCTCGATCTTCCAGCGAGCCAACTCCTTGCGGGGCCAGCCGTCCGCGTCATCGCAGGACGTCCAGTCGATGAAAACATCGGTTATCACCAGCAGGTCGAAGGAATACTGAAGGCGCGTCTTCAGATGATCGACTAGTCCTGCACATGACTGCAGCAAAGTCGCATCGACAGCTTTCTTCCAGCGCCCATAGAGGCGCTGTCGCTCTTTGAGAGCCCGGCGCAGACTTGGGCTGTCCAACCCCGCCGGTAAGATGATTTCGGGCTCGCCCGCTTCGTGAAAGCATCGGTAGGCTTCCTGGATGCAGCGAATACGGACCAGTTCTCGTCCTACCGGCGTGAGATCGGCGAAGCCAGGTCGTCCGAGCCAGTCATAGTTCTCGCGCTCATTGTCGGTCGGTTCCCACTCGAGGACGAAATCGCCCCGGCGCGTGAAGAAGACCTTTAGTGTGATGCGAGGTTTCGCTGGTGAGGTCGCAGTTCCTCGCCGCACCAGTTCCCCAACGTTGTACTCCCACCATTGGTGTATCTGGGAAATACACTCCCCGTCGGGGCCAGAGGTGAGGTCGTCACGAATTGCGACCTGGTAGGGATCCAGATCGTCCTCAGAAAGGGCATTGCGGGCAAGTTGGGCCCCTAAGTGACGAGACACGAAATCCAGCTGTCTGCCTTGTCAGGCTGCCGAATGAGGCTCTTGCCAGATGACTGGCGCTCCCCCTTGCGCTTCGGCATGTTGGCCGCCTCGAACCCGCGAGATCTGCAATGTGCAACCTCTATTCGATGACACGCAATCGTGAGGCCACCGGTCGTGCGCAAGGCACCGGACGGCGAACCGCGAGCTCGTGGTGCTCAACTGGGGCTTCGTGCTCCTGTTCAAGCTCGCGCACACCTACTCCGCGGACAGGATGCGCATTGTGCAGTCAGGTTCGGAGCGCGAGGATCTGCTCGAGGTGGCCTGAAGCGGCGCACGCTGCCACGAGATAAAATCCGCAAGTGTTTGCTTGCGGACTCGTACCCCGGCCTATCAGCCGCCGGTCGCCAAGTAAGTCCTGCAAACGGGGGAATGGATTAGGACCGAGAGCGCTCAGCGCAGGTGAACAAGAAGCCTTATTGGAAAACGCCCAGGCGAACTTGATGCTGGGAAAAAGAAAAGCGCCGGGGAGGGATACCGGCGCAGTACGTTTCCGTCCATCGAGGGATGACACTCGCGTGGGGGACACGCGAAGACGGTTGCTGCTACTCCGCCAAATCGCGATTCGCCTGTCCAGCGTAGATCGGCTCACGTCGGCTCTATTC
>CAXMLT010000715.1:0-2282 GCA_964194245.1 uncultured Hyphomicrobium sp. | reverse complement strand
ATGTGTATAAGAGACAGGGTATGAGGTGTGCTCCCCTGCTCGCCGGAGCCAGACCCGCCGGCATAGCCCGGAGCGGACTGGAAGGACGCGACGGCGGAGGTGCGCGCCAGGGCCTCCAGCGTCAGCGCGCCGCCGCTGGCTGTGGCGCGGTGGCTGGCCGCCTCGAGCGCCTGGCGCAGGGCGCCGGCAACGAGGCTGCGGATGCGACCGGGATCGCGGAAGCGCACCTCGGCCTTGCTCGGGTGCACGTTGACGTCGACCTCGCGCGGGGGAAGCGCCACGTAGAGCGCGAGCAGCGGGTAGCGCGCCTTGGGCAGCAAATCGCCGTAAGCCGCGCGCACGGCGCCGATCAGCAGCTTGTCCTTCACCGGGCGGCCGTTGACGAAGAGATACTGCTGGGCGGCATCGGGGCGGTGCAGAGTCGGCACCCCGGCAAAGCCCGAGACGCTCACCGCCTCGCGCGTGCCGGAGACCGCAAGCGCGTCGCCCATGAACTCGCGGCCCATGATGCGACCGAGCCGCTGCAGCAGCCCTTGAGCGCCATCAGCCTCGTGCGGGAGCTGCAATCCGGTGCGCTCCCCCGTCGTTAGCGTGAAGCCGACGCGTGGATGCGCCATGGCAAGGCGCTTCACGACCTCGGTGACGGCCTGGTTCTCGGCGCGCTCGGATTTGAGGAACTTGAGCCGTGCAGGCACGCTCGAGAACAGGTCGCGCACCTCGATGATGGTGCCGGGGTTGCCGGCGGCGGGCCGCGTGCCCTCCTTGGCGCCGCGATCGACGGTGACGGAGAAGGCTTCCTGCGCCCCTTGCGCCCGCGAGCGCAGCGTCAGCTTGGCGATGGAGCCGATGGACGGCAGCGCCTCGCCGCGGAAGCCGAGCGTGCGGATGGCGAACAGGTCCTCCTCGGCGAGCTTGGAGGTGGCGTGGCGCTCGACCGACAGCGCCAGGTCGTCGGGACCCATGCCGCAGCCGTTATCGGTGACGCGGATGAGGCTCAAGCCGCCCGAGGCGGTGACGACCTCGATCTCGGTCGCGCCGGCGTCGAGAGCGTTCTCGACGAGCTCCTTCACTACGCTCGCCGGGCGCTCGATGACCTCGCCCGCGGCGATGCGGTTGATCGTCTCCGGCGATAGCTGGCGAATGGCCATGTCCCCTCCTGTCCCGTGGGAGAGACTTAGCTGATGCCGCGATTCGCACCGAATCGGGGATGGCGCGGTGCGCAGGATGTTGACATCCGAATTTCTCCGGAGTATTTAACCGATGAGTTATTTAACCATATGGCTAATTACGACATGAACCACGATCCGCTAGGCACAAAGTTCGCCGCCCTTGCCGACCCCACGCGGCGGGCGATTCTCGCCCGCCTTGCGCTCGGCGAGACGTCCGTGTCGGAGCTGGCAAAGCCTTTCGCGATGAGCCTGCCTGCCGTCTCCAAGCACCTGAAGGTGCTGGAGAATGCAGGCCTGATCGGGCGCAGTCGGGAGGCCCAATGGCGTCCGTGCCGGATCGAACCCGAGGCGCTGAAGGAGGTCGACGGTTGGCTCGAGCAATACCGCCGCCTTTGGGAGGAGCGCTTCGACCGACTCGATACCTACCTCAAGACGCTGCAGGCAAAGGAGAAGAAGCCTCGCGCGGCTCCTAAGCGGCGCAGGCCCCCGCGGTGACAGAGCAACGTCAACACACTTGAGCCGATCCCAATCCGAGTGATGCAAGCGAAGGAGCGTCCCATGCCCGACACATTCCGTCTCGATCTGACAGAGGATCCGAAAGTGATCTCCGGCAGCCGCGTGTTCGACGCGCCGCGCAGCCTGGTGTTCGAGGCCTGGACTGATCCCAAGCATCTCGCCAACTGGTGGGGACCGAACGGCTTCTCGCTCACCACGCATACGTTCGATTTCCGCGCCGGCGGCGTCTGGCGCTTCATCATGCACGGCCCCGACGGGCGCGACTATCAGAACCGCATCACCTTCGACGAGATCGTGCCGCCCGAGCGCATTGCCTATCACCACGGCGGCGGCGACGACGTGGAGCCCGTGCAATTTCGTACGCTCGTCACCTTCGAGGATGTGCGCGGCAAGACCCGGGTGACGATGCGCGCTACTTTCCCGTCGGCCGGGGCGCGCGACCGCGTCATCCGCGAGTACGGTGCCGACAAGGGCTTGGTGCAGACGCTGGCGCGCCTCGCCGACTACCTAGCGCAGACGGACGAGTTCGTCGTCGAGCGCGTCTTCGAGGCCCCGCGCAAGCTCGTGTGGCAGGCGTGGACCGAGCCAGAGCGGCTC
>CAXMLT010000714.1:0-6811 GCA_964194245.1 uncultured Hyphomicrobium sp. | reverse complement strand
CCCGAGCCGATCGCCGGCTCGACGCGCATGAATGCGGGCACGGCGCAGCGCATCACGCTCAATCTCCTTTCCACACTCGTGATGATCCGTCTCGGCCGCATCTACCGCGGCATGATGATCGAGGTTCAGGCTTCCAACGCGAAGCTCGCCAAGCGCCGAGAGAAGATTCTGGCGCATCTCACTGGGCAGAACGGCAAGCAAGTGCGCGACGCACTTCGGCGGTCGAAGGGAAGCGTGAAGCTTGCGCTGTTGCTGCTGCAGGGATGTGACCTGCGCGACGCCGAGGCGGTACTGGAGCGCGTGGGCGGCCGGCTGCGCGTCGCGATCGATCATCTCGCCAAGGCGAACCCGGCATCGCTCCGTTCCAAGGAGGATACCGGGGTCTAAGTCCAGCCAGCGCTAGCGCTTCCGCAACATGTCGGAAATCTCCTGCGTATTGGGGAGCCGTCCATTGGGCGAAAGCCGGTCAATGAGGCCGGGGAGCGCCTTGGAAAGCTGCGTCAGGAGGTCATCCGGTGGGATGCCGGCCTGATCCGCTGCCTGGCGGACATTTTCGCGACCCAGGGCGGCTCCGAGATCTTTTGGCGCCACCGGTGCGTTCTGGCCCGTACCGAGCCACGACTTGATGACGTCATCCAATCCCGAATTTTGAAGCTTCTGCAGCATACCGTTGAGACCGTTGATGAGGTCCGTCTCCTGCGCGGCAGGACCGCTCGCCGAGGTCGGAGGCGGCGCGACATTGCGCGTCATGCTTTGACCGGGATTGTCCGGAGCCGCGCTCGCGTCGCCACAGCTGTTCTTCAGAAGCTCCTGAAGCGCAACCACGATAGCATTTTGACCGCCGCCGCCCTGCCCGGGTTGGGGGGCGCCGCGGCTCTGTCCGACCTGCGCAAAGATATCGTCGAGAATTCCCATGGACGTTGCTCCCATGCTAGGCAGGCCCGCTATTGGGCGTTGCCGACTTTCTGGCTCAGAATCCTATTGCATTCGCTGTAGTATCCGCCGCCCTTCTCGATCCACCTGAGGTCGCCGTTCTTGCCAGCGGCCTTGTTGGCTCTGTATTGGTCGAGGCAGGTGAGCCTGCGCGCTTTGCCCGCAGATTCGCCGGCGTATTTCTTCGAGATGGCTTTTGGAAAGACCATTCCTGATTTGGTGGTTGAAAGAGCAGCAGCATCCGCGCCGCATTCCGCCTTGCGGAACACATTCCATGTCGCGCCGCCCAAGGTCCCCTTCGCCTTCGCAGCCTGATACTTCTCACTGCATTCCTTTTGCGTCAGAGCGTGGGTCTCCGGCTTCGCCGCTTCAGGCTCCGCGTCCTTGGCCGCGGTCGGCTTGAACTCCGACGACTTCACCGCCTTGAGGCCGGCAGCTTTCGCATCCTTGGCTTCCTTGGCAGTGTCCTTCGCCGTTTCCTTGGCCGTTTTGCCGGGCGTCTTGGCTTCGAGCGTCGCGCCCGGGCCGCACTCGGCCTTGCGGAAGTCGTTCCAGCTTTTGGCCACCAAGGTTCCGGCTTCCTGCTCAGCTTTGTACTTCACGCTGCACTCTTTCATCGTCAGAGCAGAGGCGGGCTGTGCGAAAGCCAAGGCCGTCAGCAGTGCCGTACCGGCCAGCAAGTGATTTTGGCGCATGACCTTGTCCTCGTATGGTTGACTCTCGCGATTGAGCACCGATCAATTGCCATCCTCAATCAAATCCGGCGCCAACGGTTTATGCAAACCAAATAAGCCGGCTCATTTTGTGCGACGATTTACTTGGCGGCTCGCTACTGCGGCGCAGCATTCGCAAACAAATCTATTCGATATATCTGCCAAATATCCGTCACAAAGACGGGACGCTTGGATTTAAAAACTCGAACTAATATGCGAGCACATTGATGGCCCTAATATCCGAAGTTCTGCCTGAAAATATCATTGGCGGAGGTTCCGCGGCTCACGGTCGGCGCCGACCAACCGCCACCGCGGCTGTCAGTGCTCGCCCCGGATTCGTAGCGGCGCCCGCTCGATCGCTGCGCCGGCCGGTCGTCGGGCTCGAGCTCCGCGACGCGCTCGAGCGTCCTGTCGATCTGGTCCCACTTTCCATCGAGCGCGAGCGAGATCCGCTTCTCGTGTCCATAGACGTCTGCTGCCGTCACGATCTCTCCGTCGGGTTCGGCCACGGCGGTGAAGTACGTGATGTGAACGGGTAAGCGCCCGTAGATGGCAACGCCGTTCTCGTTGTCTTTCGGATCCTCCTTGATCATGTCCGTCACCTGCGTCGCGGCCCAGCCCTTGTCGAAGGACAGGAGCAATTGGGCGAGCTGAACAGGATGCTGGAGCCGCACGCAGCCGTGGCTGAACGTACGCTGTGCGGCATCGAATAGACCCTTACTGGGCGTGTCGTGCATGTAGACGGCGTGCTTGTTGGGGAACGTGAACTTCAAAACGCCGAGCGCGTTGCCGTCGCCCGGCGGCTGGTAGATGTCGTACTCGCGGATGTCGGCCTTCGACCAGTTCACGGTCGCTGGATCGACGGCATGCCCGTTGCGAACGACGCGATATCCGTGGCGCGCGAAGTAGCCGCCGCCCGAGAGGTTGGGCTTGATCTCCTTCATCTTGATGCTCTCGGGAATGTACCAGCGCGGATTGAAGAAGATCGTCTTCAGGTCTTCCGAGAAGACCGGGGTCTGCTTGTCCTCCTGGCCGGTGACGACACGGTCGGTATAGACGACCTGTCCATTCCGGACGACGCGCAGCTTGAACTCCGGCACGTTCACCCAGACGTACGTTACGCCGAGGTCCTCCGGCATCCAGCGCCACTCTTCCATATTGGCGAGGATGGTCTTCAGCGGCACGTCTTGACGCTTGTTGAGAGCGCGCCGCGTCTGCCGGTCGATGGTGCCGTTCGCCGGCGAGATGTCCTTCCTCTTCTGGAACGCCTTCACCGCCTCGGCGAGCGCGGGATCGTAGAGCGCCTCTTGACCCGCCGGCGCCGGCACCCGCAACCGCTCGCGGATCAGCGCGATGTCCTCGTGGATCTTGCCGGGAAGGATGTTTGCGCCGGATACGGGGATCTCGATTGCGCGAGAGCCTGCGCCGCGACGGGTGAGATACTCTTGACGCAACAGCTCGAACTGTTCGTGCTCGGGATTGAGCCCCCGCAGGTACGCTTCTGGCGTATCCGACTTGGCGATCTCCGCCATTACGCGCCAAGGAAGGCGTACCGGAGGCTTGCGGTCCAGATAGGAGCTGAGCTGTGCCGCGGGATCGGGTATCCGGCCGCCACGCGCATAGCGGGCGTATTTCAGAACGGCAAGCGACAGGCCCATTTCGGCAACCGCCATATCCTTCGCGGTGACATGCGAGGCGTCCGCCGCGCTCAAGGTGAGTTTTGGGATTTTGAACGCCGCCGGGTCTAGGCCCCAGTCGCCGGCCTGCCCGATCTCCTTGATCACCGCCAACGCCTTTGGCGACCAACCCGCACTCGTCACCCAGAGCGGGCCGTCGCGCGGCCGGCATAGAACGTCCACAGGCCATCGCGATCCTCGGGGGCAACGTCTTTGAGCGTCGGAGACAGGAGCATCCGGCGCATTGCAAAGAGGATGCGCTCGTCCGCCGTCCAATGGCGGGTGATGCTCGGCGGATCGATCGGCGCTGCCGCAGCCTCGACCGGAGCTTCGGGCATGATCGCACCGAGGGCGAGGATCACGAAGAGATGCATGCTGGTTTACTTCCCAAGCGTGAGGAGGTTGTGCGGGATGTCTTGCGAAACGTGTTGCGTCTTGCCGCCGACGGTGAGGACCTCGCGCTTCCCTTCCTCCGCCTCGGCGGGCGAGAGAACGCCCGCAGCCACGACCGTTTTCAGCACGAAATCACGCGAGCGGCGGGCGGCATTGAGGTGGCGGTCGAGGCGGCGGGCCTCCGGAGCCTGCGGCAAGGCGACGAGCAAAGCCGCCTCACCCACCGAAAGCTGCTCCGGCGTCTTTCCGAAATACGTAAGCGCCGCCGCTCGGACGCCTTTGATCTTGCCTCCGAAGGGCGCGAGATTGAGATAGAGCGTGAGGATCTCTCGCTTGGTGAAGCGTGACTCGAGCGCGATGGCGCGAATGATCTGGTGAACCTTCACAGAGGTCGAGCGCTTGTACTTGTTGTCGAGAATGCGCGCGACCTGCATGGTCAAGGTCGATCCGCCTGAAATGATCCGGCCGTGCCAGACGAATTCGAAACCGGCGCGGGTCAAGGCGTAGGGATCGACGCCGAAGTGCGAGTAGAACCGACGGTCCTCGAACGCGAGCAGCATGGTGAGGTAGCGTGGGTCGACGTCCTCGGGCGTCACGGGCACGGATGCCGGCTGCCCCGCGACCGCGGCGCCCTGCGCGTCGATTGGCTTGGTCACTGCCGCTAGCAGCGCGGCTGTCTCCGCAGAGGGCGGATCCATGCGCGCCATTGAAACGTGCAGACCCGCGTAGGTGCCGAGTGCCAAGGCGGCAAGGAAGATCGCCGCGAACAGCGCATAGCGGCCAGTCTGGTTTGGGCCGCTCCGTTTCGGGGAAGCCAACTCGGAGGGACACTCCTTTGTCGACAACTGTGCGCCTGACTCAATGTCTCCGATCGTCATCGGTCCGGCCAACGCCGCAGCCCCGCGTTCGGGGCCTCGATCCTGCCACCTCATTTTGGACTTCCAACCCCTCGTTGCAGCTCGCCTGGCGCCGATGCGCGCCCCAACAGTCAGCCGGCGAACTTTTTTTTCAACGAGGAGTCGCAAACAACGCTGACAGGTCCCAAATCGAATTCACGCCATTTGAGTATTCGCTTAACGGACTATACGAGCGGATTAGGCCTGTCGGCCTACCGGATGACCGCTTAGGGTCGCCGCATCACCCGGTCGTCACGGCAGCCTCCACGTCGGAGGGATCGACGCGCCGACTCAATCCTCGAGCGAGCGCTTCGCGGTCGAGTTCGCCCTCCCAGGCCGAGACGATGATGGTGGCGACGCCGTTGCCGATGAAGTTGGTCACGGCACGGCACTCGCTCATGAACTTGTCTATGCCGAGCACAATGGCCATGCCGGGCACTAGCGCCGGACTAACCACGGCCAATGTCGCCGCCAGGGTGACGAAGCCCGCCCCGGTGACGCCGCTCGCGCCCTTCGACGTCAGCATGGCGACGCCGAGGATAACCAGCTGATCGTGCAGCGTCAGCTCTACCCCCAGCGCCTGAGCGATGAACAGCGTCGCGAGGGTCAAGTAAATGTTGGTGCCGTCGAGGTTGAAGGAATATCCGGTCGGCACCACAAGGCCGACCACCGGCTTCGAGCAGCCGAGGCGCTCCAGCTTCTCCATCAGCTGCGGCAGCGCGCTCTCCGACGAGGAGGTGCCGAGCACCAGCAGCAACTCGTCTTTGATGTAGGCGAGGAAGCGGAAGATGGAGAAGCCGGCCATCCGAGCGACGGTGCCCAGCACCAGCACGATGAACAGCGCCGAGGTGCCGTAGAAGGTGGCAATGAGACCGCCGAGATTGCCCAGTGCCCCCGGCCCGTATTTACCGATGGTGTAGGCCATGGCGCCGAACGCGCCTATGGGCGCCGCCTTCATGATGACGGCAATGACGCCGAAGAAGGCGCGGCCGAGATCGTCGATGAGCGTGCGCACCGCACGCCCGCGCTCGCCCAGCACCATCAGCGCGAACCCGAACAGGATGGCGATGAGCAGCACCTGCAGGATATCGCCCTCGGCGAAGGCGCCGACCATAGTGTTGGGGATGATATGGAGGATGAACTCGACCGTCGACTGGTGCGAGGCGCGCGCAGCGTAATCGGCGACCGCGGCCGCATCGCCCGTGCCACTGAAGCCGTCGCCGGGGCGCACGAAGTTGCCGACCAAGAGGCCGATGGCCAGCGCAAAGGTCGAGACGATCTCGAAATAGACGAGCGCCTTGACGCCGACGCGGCCGACCTTGCGCGCATCCTGAATGTGCGAGATGCCGGACACGACCGTGCAGAAGATGATCGGCGCGATGGCCATCTTGATCAGCTTGATGAAGCCGTCGCCCAGCGCCTTCATCCACGGGCTCTCGGCGATGTCCGGCGCCATCCAGCCAACCAGGAAGCCGAGCACAATGGCGATCAGCACCTGCACGTACAGCAGCTTGTAGAATGGTTTGCGTGCCGCCCCGTCAATGCCCGCGAGTTGCATGGATCCCCCCAAGACAGCTCCGATCTAAATCACATGATCGGCCAGAGCAATTGTGGAAACCCCTACGGCGCGCCGCCCTCGTTAAGCAGCAGGCTCAGGGCCGATTTTCGCTCGCCTGCGTGCGATGCGAACTCGCCGTTGGGTCGCTCTGTCTCAACCCTTCGACGTAAGAGGTGACCGCGCCCACCTCCTCGCGCGACAGGCCGATGTAGCCTTCGGGGTCGAGCAGCACGTCAAGGTCCTTCGCGGACAGGAGACCCGATACCGTCGGATCCTGTAGTAGGGCCGTGCGGAAATCCAACTTCTCTTCCTGGGCGTGGCGAATGATCTCGTGCAGACGCTCGTCCGCCTCGTCCTTGCCGATCTTCGGCGCCAACGCGAACGCCACCCTCTGCGCCATGATGAGACCTTTGGTCTTGTCGAGATTTTCGCGCATCGCCGCGCGGTTCACCTGCAGCTTTTCGAGCAGCCTCTTAGCAGTTCTCAAGTTCGCCTCGGTTTGCACCGAGATGTCCTTGAGCGCTGCGTCCGGCCCAACCGTGCTATCGCGCTCGAAAAAGTTTACCACATCGTCGAGGATCACCTCCGCCAGGCGCAATGTCCGCGCGCTCATACGGATTATCCCTGTCTCTTATACACATC
>CAXMLT010000713.1:0-2037 GCA_964194245.1 uncultured Hyphomicrobium sp. | reverse complement strand
GGACAAGCACAGCTCGAAGCCCGGCTTTGGCAAGTTGCTGGCGTTTCGTAAAAGCGTTCCAACACCTGTAGGTGGCAACTGTGCCAACTGACAAAGCACTCATTGAGGACCAGGCCGTGAGTGAAGCGGAAGAGGCTGCGCTCGACCTCGTGCGTGCGATGGGGGAAGGCGACATCGTCGAGGGCCTTGGCAAGCTTGAGATGCTGCAGGCGCTCGACGATATGCGGTGTGATTGGATGGAGATCCTTCAACACGGCCTGCCCGAGTTAGAAAGAGGACAAGCCCAGGCGCGCACACCAAAGCTCGTTAAGTAGTGTGATCCCTAGCCAAGTCCGCTGCCGCCGCTGCTCACGCATAGCCACGATCTCGCCGGGTACACTCCGGTCGCATCGATTTTGCGCGAACAGATTCTTTGCGCCGCCGGTGATGCTGCGCATCAGATGCGGCGGTCGGTAGCGCTCACGGACGCGGTGCGGCGACGATCCGCTCAACGCAGTCCTGACGGCCTGACGTTACGCACTTCATGATCGCCGCGTTGCGGATGAACCGCGAGAACAGCAGCGTGCCGGCGAGCACGATGATCACCAAGAACGCGAGGGCGATGAGGTTCTGGCGTTTACGGCGTTCTTGTTCGGCGTTGTCCATTCAATTGGCGCCGCATTCACGTCTGCAAGATTCCGTAGAACGACTGCACACGCTGCAATTCGCGTGCGTGGAAAG
Organism: uncultured Hyphomicrobium sp.; assembly: GCA_964194245.1. GTDB lineage: Bacteria > Pseudomonadota > Alphaproteobacteria > Rhizobiales > Hyphomicrobiaceae > Hyphomicrobium_A. The sequence goes on along the minus strand of CAXMLT010000713.1, from coordinate 1,317 downwards.
TAACTGGCTCGGGGCCCCCGGCATCGCCGGAAAAGACTCCGAGGGCTTGCGCAGTGAGGAAAAACCCGGCCTGCGGGATGCCGGTGCGCGTTTTGCTCACGCACACTGCAGACAGCAAGGGACGACCGGCGGCGACATCGTCCTTCATGAGGTCCTCGAGTGCCTCAGCGACGCGACGGATGGTATTCGGCGGCTCAAGACCAAGGCGCGTGGCGAGTTCGGCATACGTCGTCGGGCTGCCGGCTTTCGCCTGATCGATGAGCGCCTGGCGGAGACGTTCTTTCAGCATGCAGTCCCGACTAGGCTCCTCGCGATGGTCGCGTCAATTCGATTTTTGGCGCCAGTCATTGACAGCCACGCGGTAGAGGTCATTGCGCAGAGTTTGTCGAAACCGGCTCTGTTTGTGTCGCCGGTTCGTTCTGCACGCCAGCGTTAAGGGTGGCGTAAACAAACGCTGCGGCCAGCAAGGCAACAAAAATCACCATCATGACGGAGAACCTGCCACCACCGTCGTCGTCGCGGTCAGGGACTCGCCGGGGTTGGAAGGCAGAATCAGGCAGCGGATCGCGTGCGAGAGCCATTGGACCATCTCCTATCAAAGCTTGCGGCCAATACTCATTGGGCAATGGTTTCCCTGTTCAGCAGCTTGTTACTGAACCAGCGGGGCGATTGCGCCCTTGGCAGGCTGGGCGACCGTGCGTCCGGAGAATTTGTCGTAACAAGCGAGACGTTCGTTGCCATCCGTGACCGTTGCGCATTCCTCCATCGGGGGATGCCCACGAACGACGACCTCTAGGCCCCATACGACAAAGAACGCGAGCAGCAGCGACACGACCAGGTAGAATGCACTTTGGCCAGGGTGGCGCGAGACGACTGGATCTTCATCCGGCTCGTCGTGAGGAAAGGCGTCGTCCTGAAGTGGTTGAGCATTCATCGCGCGGCCTCCAGGCATCGCTAAAATGACGCTTCGCGCATAAAAATTCGAGGAGGTCCGCGGCGGTGTTTTATAAGCGCGGCATAGGCAGCGTGTTGGCGCTAATTAGGTCGACGAGGCGAGCGGAGCCGGATGGCTCGGTCACGGACTGCAACGCTGCCTCGATGGGAACGCGAACGGTGTGCAGTTCGTTTTGCGCGTCGGGCATCCCTGGGGGATGCTCCCAACGGTAGGAGACGCATATGAAAACGCTAAGCTTGGCACTCATCACTGGCCTTCTGCTGGCCGTCTCGGCCCCCGCTTTCGCACAGGATGCGCCAAAGACCAAAGCCGACTGCGATAAGGCGGCGGGCACCTGGGATGAGAAGACCATGACGTGCACC
>CAXMLT010000712.1:0-2082 GCA_964194245.1 uncultured Hyphomicrobium sp. | reverse complement strand
GTCGGGAAGCGGCCTTTGCAGCGTGAGCGCTTCCTCGGCTGGCGCATTCATCCAGACGTCGATCTCCTCCCGCGCCGTCAGAACGACGGGCATTGCTTTCGGGTGGATCGCCCCGACCTCCTTGTTCGGCTCGGTCGTCAGAAACGCGAAGATGTTGTTTGTGGTTTCGCCTTCCTTCACTCTCCGGACGGAGGTCCAGCGCGTCCAGATGCCGGCGAAGAAGGCCAATGGCCGGGTCTCGTCGAAGGCGAACCAAACCGTCGGACGGGAGCCGTCCGGCAGCACCTCATTCTCGGAAAAACTCGTCCAGGGCACCACGCAGCGGTTCTCGCTTCCGAGCCAGCGCCGCCAATGCGGAGATTTGACATTACGGACATTGGTGACCCCCGGATCGGATTTCTTGCCCTTCAGCGCGAAGACGGGCGAGGGCATGCCCCACCGCGCCATCATCAGCTCGCGGCCCTCTGGCTGGTTTCGGACAATCGGGGCGGAGTAGTCCGGGAAGATCCCGTACAGCGGTGGCAGATTGCCTGTCCGGTCGCGCATGGCGCCCGCCAAGTCGCGGATTGCCTGCTGGCCCTTCGTCACCGAATAGAGATTGCACAAACGCCCGTCCTCCCTATCGCCACATGCCGCGCATGCGGGCGCCGACATCGACGCGCACGCCTTCGCTCGCCGGCCGCACGGCCGATCCAGGCGCCGCCATCGGCCATGCCGTCCGCTCGAAAAGGCCGAGCAGTCCATCGGGAATGAAACGCGTTCGCGAAGCGTATCCTCGACGAGGCCCACAAGCTGCGCAATCTCTACGGCGTCGAGAAGACACCGCAGGTAGCCAAACAGTTCCGCAAGGCTCTGGAGGACCGCCGGTTTCGGTTCGTGCTGATGCTGACCGCGACGCCGATTCAGAATCGACTCTGGGATCTCTATTCGCTGGTGGATATGCTTACTGTCGCTCGCGGTCACGAAAACCCCTTCGGCAGCGAGGGAATGATTGCTCGCCGCTTCATAGCCGATAAAAGGCAACAGGCACGCCAACTTAAGCTCGAGGCGCGCGAGGACTTCCGCTCGGTTGTCTACGGCTACATGTCACGCGTTCGTCGCGGTGATGCCAAGCTCTATTTCCCGGACCGCGTGGTGCGGATGCACCAGGTTGATCCAACGGAAGCCGAGCTTGAACCGTAAAATCGGGTATCAAAATAGCTCCCGGTCCAAACAACTGGGATGAGAACAATGTCTGGGTTGACGAGCGCGGCTACCTTCATCTGAGACTCGCCCAACGAGATGGCCGATGGTATTGCTCGCAAGTATCCTTGAACGATCGGCTGGGCTTTGGCCGCTACCAGTTCTGGGTCATCGGACGATTGGATGAGTTCGATCCCAACGTGGTGCTCGGATTGTTCAACTATCCGACCCCTGATGTGGGGCCGGATCGCACGAACGAAATTGACATCGAGTTCGCCCAGTGGGGCAATCCCGCGGCACCGATCGGCAACTACACCGTTTGGCCTACGACAACGGCGCTGAAACCCGCTTCCAAGCGCTTCACAGTGGACCTCACGGGCACCTACACGACGCACAGGTTCATCTGGGATTCGACGAGCGCGTCTTTCCAGTCGCTCAATGGACACTATGACGACAACACTGGCCAGTTCGAACAGCGGATGTACCAGCCAACTGACCCGTCGCGCTACATATCCCAGAAGCCGATGCCCGTTCAGCTCAACCTTTGGCTCTTCAAAGGACAGCCGCCTGTGAACGGCCAATCGGTCGAGGTGATCGTGCGCACATTCACGTTCACGCCGAAGTCAAATTGAACTGTTCGCAGCAGCGGAGCAGGCGAGCTGCATCTGATCGTCGATAGCACGGGATTGAAGTTTCCCGTCAACGGCTGGCCGACAGGCACACGATAAACGCGTTCGGCCCCGGCCTTCTCCGATATCAGTGTCAAGCCGAGCTTCTTGCGCACCACACCCGCAAAGAAGCCGCGGACCGAGTGCTGCTGCCAACCCGTCGCCTTCATAATGGCGGCGATCGTTGTCCCCTTGGGCTGTCTAAGCAGGGCGAGGACGGCCTCCTGCTTGG
>CAXMLT010000711.1:0-5003 GCA_964194245.1 uncultured Hyphomicrobium sp. | reverse complement strand
CTGGTATCGTGATGAGGGGCAGGCCAGCTCGGCAAGGTGCGGTCCACCATGATCGGCGCATTGTGGAACTCGCTGGCGAGCGAGCGCGCCAGCTGAAGACGCGCGCCGCTCGTTAGTACTCCTGCAATTGAGTTGGATAGGTCCGACCGTCTTCAAAGCAGGGCCGCGCGCTTGTCAGTGCTGATCGGCAGCAGGTCTGCCGCCGCATCCGCCGCCTTGAAGCCGCGCCAGTCGTCGGCGCCGTCGGTCGGCCGCTCATACTTCGCCGATTTCGTGCGTTGCTGCTCTTTTGTAGCGTGCTTGAAGGGAGCCAGCAGCTTGTCCATCTCCGCGTCGTGGAGATCAAGCAGTCGCCCGCGTGTATGGCAAAGCGGAACGGACGCCTGCCCAGCTCTGCGCGCCATGACGTAGTGACCACGCTCTATGGAGGCACAGGTGGAGTCAAAACGAAATCCGATCAACTTCGCGACCGGGTAGCACCGCGTTATATTCCAGCTATCCCTCCGCTCAGTCTAAGAGCGAAGTTTCGTGGTTGAATTCCGCCTTGGCCCTTATCAGGCATTCCCGGTCTGCGCTCCGGCTCAGGGGTGCAGCCGACATGCAACGAACATGCTCGGACCCAAACCCGACGGACTTAGCGACCAAAATCTATAGCCAGAAGGTATTGGCCTTGGGGGGGCGGGGCCTACACATTTGGCGACACGACATGCCTTTAACGAAACAAAGGCAAGCTCGGCGACGAACGAATTCGCAGTGAACCCAGCTACGGGAGGGCGCCGTGACGGACCTCACCAAGTCGCAGCCTGAGGAAACACCCCGCTCCCGCACGACGGCGGGTGTTGCCTCCGGCAATGGGCAGATCGTGCTCGTTCTGCAAGGCGGAGGTGCGCTCGGAGCGTTCCAAGCGGGCGTCTATCACGCGCTGCACGATGCCGGCGTCGAGCCGGATTGGGTCATCGGCACCTCCATCGGCGCCATCAACGCCTCGATCATCGTCGGAAACGAGCCGGACAACAGGTTGGCCGCCCTGCAGGAATTCTGGCAGCGCGTCGCACGCGAGTCGATCTGGGGGGCCTGGTCGCCGCAGATCGCGCAATCGTTCGCAAACTGGATGACGGTTACCGCCGGTCTTCCGGGCTTCTTCGCGCCGAACCCCTTCGCCTTCCTTGGCGCACACGTGCCGCTCGGGGCCGACAACGCCGGCTATTACACGACGGCCCCGCTTGAAAGAACGCTGTCGGAGATCGTCGATTTTTCGCTCATCAAGCGCAACAAGCCGCGCCTGACAGTTGGTGCCGCCCACGTTGAGACGAGCCAGATGCGCTATTTCGACAGCCTCAAGACCGAGATCAACGTCAAGCATGTGCTGGCTTCGGGTGCGCTTCCCCCGGCCTTTCCGGCCACATGCATCGACGGCGAGCACTATTGGGACGGTGGCATCCTTTCCAATACACCCGCCGAAGCTGTCTTCGACGACAACCCGCGCCGCAACTCGCTGGTGTTCGCCGTGCACATGTGGAACCCGGCAGGACCAGCGCCGCGAACGATGTGGGAGGTTCTACATCGTCAGAAGGACATCCAGTACTCGAGCCGCGTGGCCACGCACATTGCGCGCCAGGCGCAGATTCATCGGCTTCGTCACGTGATCAAGGAGCTCGCGGCATACGTACCCGAGGAAATGCGCAACAGCGAAGAGGTGCAGGCTCTGGCCGCGTACGGTTGCCTCACCCGCATGCACTTCGTGCGCCTTCTGTCGCCTCGCTTCGACAACGAGGACCACACCAAGGACATCGACTTTTCACCCGCCGGTATCCGCCAGCGCTGGCAGTCTGGCTACGACATGGCCATGCGGGCCATCGAAAGCGCGCCCTGGAACGGCGACTTCGATCCGCACGAGGGCGTCTTCCTGCACGAGCCGAAAGGCAGCATGCCGCTGACCGCCGTGGCCTCGTCCGAGGGCATGGGTCAGCCGATCTCACTTGCCAGCGATCAATACGCAACCAACCCCCTGCCCTAGCCCGGAGATTTCCATGGCCTTCACCAACGATCACCTCATGCACGTCGCGCCGGTGCGTCTCCGCGAAAGGAAGCACTTTATGTCCGCTGTCGACGATCATCCCATTCGCATCGTCCCCAACCCGAAGCGACTGCGTGCAAGCCTGCACGGCCGCGTCGTCGCCGACACGGCGCGTGCTTTGACGCTGTTCGAGGCCTCGTATCCGGGCGTGCGATACGTGCCGCGCGCGGACGTCGACATGACGGTGCTCAAGGAATCGACACACAAGACGCGATGCCCGTTCAAGGGCGATGCGTCATACTACTCGATCGTGACCACCGATGGCGTCGCTGAGAACGCCATCTGGACCTACGAAGATCCGCTCCCCGCCGCCGCCAAGATCGCAGGCTATCTCGCATTCGACACCGCCCGCGTCGATCTGTTTGAAGGCGTCGAGGTCTAGACCCTGGGCTTATCCGCCGGTAGCGGGGCGAGGCTCCCCAGAAGTGTCGGAATAAGCTCCGACACCGTCGGGTGGATAAGTACGGTGCGCTGGAGCATCGTGTAGGGAACATCGGCCGACATTGTCGCGGTGATGCACTGCACGGCCTCGTCTCCCGATGTGCCCAGGATCGCAGCACCCAGGATCTTACGAGTCTCGGCATCGACCGCGATCTTCATGAACCCCAGCGTCTCCCCGCGCTCGACCGCGCGGCCAACCCGCGACATGGGCCGCGTCGCGACGAGCAGCGGCCGGCCCGTCGCGCGGGCCTCGCGCTCCGTCATACCGACGCGGCCAAGCGGAGGGTCGATGAAGAGGCCATAGGTCAGGATACGGTCGCCCGCGAGGCGAGTATCGCCCTCGAGCAGATTGGCGGCCACGATCTCGAAGTCGTTATAGGAGGTGTGAGTGAAGGCGCCGCGGCCGTTGCAGTCGCCGAGCGCCCAGATGCCGGGAACGTTCGTCCTCAGCATTTCGTCGGTGACGATAAAGCCGTTGCGGTCAACGTCAACGCCAGCCGCTTCAAGACCAAGCTGGTTGGTATTAGGGCGACGGCCGACGGCGAGAAGAAGGTGGGAACCGGTGATCTCGGCTGAACCTGAAGGCGTGTCGACAGCGACGCGGATGCCTGCGCCCGTCTTTTCGAAGCTGGTGCATTTCGTCTCTAGCGCAATCGCGATCTGCTCGCGTTCGAGGATGTCCTTGATCGTCGCGCTCACGTCCTCATCTTCGCGGGCAACGAGGCGCGGCGCCGCCTCGATGACGGTCACCTTGCTGCCGAAGCGGCGGTAGATCTGCGCAAACTCCAGGCCGATATAGGTACCACCGAGCACGATCAGGTGCTCCGGTACGAACTCGATCTCCATGATCGATTCGTTCGTCAGGTAGGGAACGCTGCCCAGCCCGGCGATGGCGGGGACGACCGCCTTGCCGCCCACGTTGATGAAGATCTTGTCGGCGCTGATCCGATCGGCCCCCACCTCGATCTCTCGCGGCGAGACGAACCGGGCCACCTCATGGTAGACGGTGACGCCCGGCATGGCCCTGAGCCACGTCTCGATGTTGCTCATCGCTGTATTCGAAACCGCATCCTTACGCGCCTTGACCCTCGCCATGTCGATGGCAATGCCGCCGTCGATCACGACCCCGTATTCGGCTGCGCGCGCGGCAAGCCGGGCGGCATAGGCGCTGGCAACCAGCGTCTTGGTTGGCATGCATCCGGTGTTGACGCAGGTGCCTCCGAAGGGTCCGCGCTCGATCACCGCAACCTTCCACCCAGCCTGCGACAACCGGTTGGCGAGAGGAGGGCCGGCCTGACCGGTCCCGATGATGGCCGCGTCGTAATGCTCGGTCATGGCCACCTCCCGATGCTTCCCAGTCTTGTTCTCAAGTAGACGAGCGATCCGAGCAGCACGAGCGGCTGCGGCGTGAGCTTCGCATTGCGGAATTATTTGGCCGCGATGCTCGAGGTGATCGAGGCGATGACACTGGACGCCATCTTGAACGCATCGTCGCGATTCTCGATGCCGTGGCGGCGTTTGATCCAGTCGAAATCGGTGTAGACCGCCCAAACCTGACCTTTGTCGTCCTGCGTGACGAGGAGGCGTACCGGCCAGTCGAGCCCCGCGTTAGGATTAGAGGTGAGGAACTGGATGCCGAGCGGCGGGTTGCCGAAGATCAGAAGCGTTGACGGCGGCAGCTTGATGCTTGCCTTCTCGCCGAGCTTTGCTTGATCGACCGCCATGAAGAACATGATTCCCTTGTCCGCGATGTCCTTCTTCAGGAGTTCGATCGTCTCGTCGAAGCCGTGGGCGCTTTTAACCTTCACGATGCCGTCGCCGGCAAGCACGACCTCTGCCTGAGCCGGGCTCGACGTGGCGGGCAGGTGCAGGAGCATCAAGAACGATAGAATAAGGGCCGGAACCAGCGTGAGGGTGCGTGCAAGCATCGTCGTATCCTCTCGAACATGCGCGCGGGGCCCGCGCGGGCTGCGAGCGGGAATCTGCCGAAAGAATGCTTGGAGCGGAAATGCCGGCCGGCTTCCGTATTGATAGATCGAGGCTATGACGGCCGGTCTGAAGCGCTGTGCAACGTCAATGCGCGGCCCTGAGCGCGTCGAGCATGTCCTCCATCGCCATCCGCTTGCGGTAGTCGGGATCGACGAAGCGCGTCGTCACGCATCCGTCGCTGGCAACGATGAAGGTGGCAGGGATCGGCAGCATCCAGGCGTCGTTGCCCTGGTAGGCGGGCAGGTTCCAGCCCGACTCCGCCATCATCCGCTTCATCTCCTCGCCGACCCAGATCGCGAGGTTGAGTGACGTGGCATAGCCGTTGTCCATGTCGAGCAGGATGGGAAAAGGGGCCTTGGCCTCGGCCCTGAGTTCGCTCGCGAACTGGCGCCGCTCGGGCAGGATGGCGGCGATTTGGGCGCCCTCGGCCTGGGCTATCGACTGCGCCTCGACCAGCGCGTTGGTGTTGATGCGGCAGTAGGGGCACCAGTGGCCG
>CAXMLT010000710.1:0-5480 GCA_964194245.1 uncultured Hyphomicrobium sp. | reverse complement strand
ATGCCCGAATTCCGCCAAGAGGCCGGTCGCTTGTCCTAGTTGCCGGCAGGATCGTGGCACCTCCTCCGGGCGCGCAAGTTTCTCGCTCGTGACCTGCGGACGCCAATCCACCGACAGGCGCTGCTTTGCCGCCGCGCTCTCAAAAAGGCGCGCGCGAGCAAAGCCGGCTCCGTGGATGGCATCGAGCTCGGCTATTCGATTATGGGCCGCTGGTGTCAGGACCCAAGAAGCGCTGCTCGAGGCGGTGACGGTTGGAACAGGCATTTTGGTTTCCTTTCCCAGTTGCCCAGAGGGGCATCCAAGCTCCACAAGCTCCACAACCACATTAGATCAATGACTTAGCCGCATCTCAAAGCTCCACAATGATAGCCTTTGTGTGGAGCTTAGAAACAACGCAACTATTTGAAACTACGAGCCAATGGAGGTTGTGGAGCTTAAATCCGCCCCCGTCGGCAGATAGCTATCCCAGGCCTCCTCGAAATCAGCCCTGTGGTAGCGATTGGCATCACGGTCGTGCTTCGATTTGATGCCGTAGCCCTTGAGCAGACTGGCGATACCCTTGGTGCTGATCGGCCTGCCGTTGCGCCACTCCTCCCAGGCGGATTCCTCAAGATCCCTAAGACGTTGGCAGAGAACCTTCGCGCCGAGCCATGCAAGGTTGTTGTCGGCGTCGAACACCCGGCGAATGTCGCGCAATAGCTCCACTCCCTTATCCTGGTCATCCGACACCCCAGAGAGCTTGCGCGCAGCCTTTGCGGCTAGTGCAGACCACTCGGTGCCTGCTAAATCTGCGATCGCTAAGAGTGGCCTCCAGTTGTCGGCGGGCCGATTGTCAAGCTCGGCCGGCACCTGGGGATCGGCGACCTCCAGCGCTTCAAGATTGTCGCCTGCCCAGCGCGAGCACATGCGCCGTAGACGAACAAACTCCTCGGTATCCCGAAGGGTGAAGCGCTCGACCCTTTCGCCTTTCTTCTTGCGCCTCAGCGGTATCGGGACAGAGCGATCCATCAACGTGTCCGCCAATTCCCTAATGGTCGCGATAACTTTGGCCGCCCAGGTAGAGAACTTGCGCGTCCTAATGTTTTTCCCTTCGCCTTCGCAGCGGATGACGTAGGCGCCTGAGCGCGTGTGTCCAGAATTGAGAATGTTCCGGAGGGACTCGTTTTCCTTCGTGAAGCTGTCCGCCTCGTCGATAAGAAGCGTTGGAGGGCTATCTCTGCGATCTTCGATGTAGCGGAAGAGCGACGCAGCGCTGATATTTGACGCCATCACGGAGCGCGGGGTGATCCAGTAAAGGATCGTCAGCAGCGTTGTTTTCCCGCACTGCTTAGTTGGCGAGATCAGCACCAGATACGGCGAGATGTAGGTGGCTCCGATGGTCCACGCATGCAGCACCCAGAGAGCTATCGCCTGCGGGGCGTGCTCAGGCAGCACCATATAGCGGACCAGGACTGCGCAGATCGCGTCCAGGAGGTCAGCGCCCGAAACCGGATCGGGCCACGGCTCGACATTCCAATGAGGGTCGTCATCCGCGGTCGGTTCGTGCCGCTTACTTTTCGCCGGACCACCATTCAAATGAACCGCGGGCGCCGGGGTCTCGCGCTTTCGCGTGATGGAGTCGGCGATGATCTGCTGAACAGCATCCGCGCCTCGCTCCGCCACAAACCCGGCGGCTACACAACCGTCCCAAATGGCATCACTCGCCTCGCTCTGTTCGACGACGCCCGCCCCCACCATGTCTTGAACAACTGGAACGCAATGCCTAACCGTTTCTTCCATTAAGGCGATCGGCGTTTTGGCCAGATCTCCTGTAATCTGCGACAGTTTATCGTGAGCGATTGAGCGCGCTGCGCCATTGAACTTATTGTTTGCTGTGTGCATGCCCGCGTTCTCCTTGACGAAGACGCGGGACTGGATTATTTGACTGCATAGTTATCGCTCTGAATTGGAGTGGTAATCGCCAGCAATGGCTGCGCGCCTTCACCGAGTGAAAAGGCGCCCACGTCGCCGCCGCCGCATCCGGGCCTAGGCATGACGCGCCAAAGTTGGATTGATGCACCGCCGTGCCAGGTGGAATTCTGAGCCCGTTCCGATCCCACGGAACGGGCTCTTTGCTTTCCGGCCAACACCATTACGCGCTGACCTTGGGCTCGAGCACTGGCAGGTCTCTCAAGTAGGATTCGAGATCGGTTGCTAGGGATCAACGTTCGCCGACCGTTTTTACGAGCCCGAAGTTTGCCAGCGTTTATCGCGCCGTAGATTTTATCGCGACAAGTGTCGGCGCGCCGCGCAGCCTCATCGACCGAAAAGGCCATTTTCTGATCTGTCTCGCTCATCTCGTCATAGCTCCGTCCCAGATCGACATAGATCTGTAAATACGAAACAAAGCGGTAGGAATAAAGCGGGCTTTCCCCACTTTTTGACGTCCGCCATATTCATTGGCGAATTCGCCCCCTCATGGTATTTCCTACCGTGAGCAGTCCCGCGTCACCGGATTTGGAGGACGCGAAGTGCTTGCGCGGTTGTTCAAAGGCGCGCAGTGGGGGACTAAACCGGCGCCCCCAACCTTGGCCGCCGACCTTGGGGTTCCACTGCCGGTCCTGACCGTGGTCCCGAAAGCTGGGCCGCTACCGCTGCCCGAGACCGCAGTGCCAAAGCGGCGCCGGAAGCGGATCGAAATCGAGCACATCTACCCCACGCAGAAGCCGCGGTGCGAGGCGATGGAGCATGCCAGCGCCGTGCTCGAGCTAATCAAGGCCGAGTGCACCGCGGGCAAGTTCATCCCGAAGACGGAGCTCGAGCGCATGTATTGGGAAATGTGCGAGCGGCAGGCCTGGGATCCGCGCCATTGGACGGCGATCGCCCGTCACGTCGGAAGGATGACCGAGCGCGTGACAAAAAAAGAAGCCGGCCGGAAGTTCACCGCCTACCGAGTGCCTAAGCGCTAAAGATCAATGGGCACGAACATGGGCAACGGCAGCAACTTGTCGAAAACATCAACAACATCAATAAAGTTTGGCGGACACCCCATCCGCCAGCTTTCTTTCCGCAGGTGTCCATGCTAGTTCGCCAAGCCCTTTGAGCTACAAGCAATTTGCTGTTGACGCGTCCGCCGCCGTCCTTGCCCGTCCGCGCAAATCACCTCATTGCCGTTGGGGTGAAAGTTGGGGTGAAGGGGGCTCGAGATGCCACGGCAGATCAACAGGCTCAATGCGCGAAGGGTTCAGACACACAGTAGGAAGGGCCGCTATGCCGACGGCGCTGGTCTCTACCTGGTTATCGACAAGAGTGGCGCCAAGCGCTGGGCCTTCATCTACCGGGATCGGCGCACGAAGAAGCTTCGGGAGATGGGACTAGGCGGCCTAGCGGTGGTCCCTCTAGCGAAGGCTCGAGAGAAAGCTGCAGAAGCGCGGGCTCACCTTGCTGCCGGCAGAGACCCGCTTGTCGCACGAAAAGCATCCGAGAACGACAATTTAGAGGAAAGCCGATCATTCGGCGCTGTTGCCGATGCGCTGATCAAGTCGATGGAGCCGAGCTGGAAGAACCCAAAGCACCGGGCCCAGTGGAAGATGACCCTGCGGGTGTATTGCAAGCCCCTGCGTGAGTTGCCGATTGACCAAATCACTACCGAGGACGTGCTCGCCGTCCTGCAGCCAATCTGGCTCACAGTGCCGGAAACCGCCAGCAGGCTCCGTGGCCGCATTGAGAGGGTCATCGATGCGGCGCGGGCGCGCGGCTTCCGAAAAGGTGAGAACCCAGCGCGTTGGCGCGGCCATCTTGCCAACCTGCTTCCGCCTCGCGGACGGCTGAAGCGGGGACATCATGCGGCGATGCCATTTGATCAGGTGCCGTCGTTCGTCGCCGGGCTCCGCAAGCGCGCTGGAATCGCACCACTCGCCTTGGAGTTTCTCGTCCTGACGGCAGCGCGCACTGGGGAAGTCACAGGTGCGACTTGGCCCGAGATTGATCTTGAAGAGAAGCTTTGGACAGTGCCAGCCATGCGCATGAAGGCGAAGCGTGAGCACTTTGTCCCACTCAGCAGCAGGTGCATCGAGATGGACCGCCTGCGCGAGATCGAGGCAATGAACGCGAGCCTGCCGGCTGCGACGACGGAGGAAGAATGAGTAAGGTGACTGCGGAAACCGTCGATCGCGAGCTTTTGAAGCTAACGCAGCGGTTCAAATCCGATCTCGAGGCTTATGCCCAGGCATGCCTAACGATCCGCGGTAAGGACAAGATCGCACGTCGCCTGATCTTCAATCGTGCGCAGCAGCACATCCACGCGCAGCTCGAGGCGCAAAAGAAGGCAACGGGCAAGGTCCGCGCACTGATCCTCAAGGGACGCCAGCAGGGCTGCTCAACGTACGTCGGCGCCAGGTACTATCACCAGGCCACGCACGGGCAGGGCGCTAGAGTTTACATCCTCACGCACCAAGATACGGCCACGCAAAACCTGTTCGACATTGTCAAGCGCTATCACGACAACTGCCCCGATTGGGTGCAGCCATCGACCGGCAACGCCAGCGCCAAGGAGCTGTTCTTCAACAGGCTCGATAGCGGTTACAAGGTCGGTACGGCCGCAACGAAAGGCACCGGGCGCTCGGCCACGATCCAATATTTCCACGGCTCCGAATGCGCGTTCTGGCCTCACGCGGACGACCATATCGCCGGCGTGCTCCAAGCCGTGCCCGATGCGCCCGGGAGCGAGATCATCCTTGAGAGCACGGCGAACGGCGTTGGGGGCACCTTCCATAGCATGTGGCGCGATGCCGAGACGCCCGGCAACGAGTTCATCGCGATCTTCGTGCCGTGGTTTTGGCAGGAGGAGTATGCGCGCAGCGTCCCCGCCGGCTTCGTTCTCGACGAGGAAGAGCAAAATTACGCCAGGCTCTATGGGCTGTCGCCCGAGCGCATGGCGTGGCGGCGCGTGAAGATTGCCGAGTTGAGAGACCCGGCGCTGTTCAAGCAGGAGTATCCGGCCAACGCAGCCGAGGCCTTCCAGCAGACGGGGCATGATTCCTTCATTCGGCCGGCGCTGATCGCCAACGCCCGCAAGGCCGCGCATGAGCCTTCCGGTCCGCTAATTATCGGCTTCGACCCGGCGTGGAAGGGAGACGCGCGGCATTCGATGGCCCAACGTCGGGGGCGCAAGTTGATTAAGGTGGAAAGCCGCCGCGGCCTCGACACCATGCAGTCGGCCGGTTGGCTCAAGCAGGCAATCGATCGATTGAAGCCGGTTCGCGTCTTTATCGACGTGGGCGGTGTTGGCGCGGGCGTTTACGATCGGCTGGTTGAAATGGATTACGGCAAGATAGTCCGAGCTGTTAATTTCGGCAGCTCGCCTATGGAGCCGCCTCCACTTGATCCGCACGGGAAGCCGAGCGGCGGTCCCGTCAATCGCCGCGCCGAGATGTGGATGAAATCGAGGGAGTGGCTCGAGGACCCGGCCGGTGTGCAGATCCCCGACATGGACAGCCTTC
>CAXMLT010000709.1:0-3196 GCA_964194245.1 uncultured Hyphomicrobium sp. | reverse complement strand
TCTCCAACACCGCCGAGTACGGCGAGTACGTTTCGGGCCCGCGCATCATCACCGATCGCACGAAGCAGGAGATGAGGAAGATCCTGAAGGACATTCAGACCGGCGCCTTCACCTCCGAGTGGATGCGCGAATGCAAGGCCGGACAGCCGAAATTCAAGGCCATCCGCCGCGTGAACGACGCTCATCCGATCGAGGAGGTCGGGGCGAAGCTGCGCGGCATGATGCCGTGGATCAGAGCAAAAGCTCTCGTTGATAAGACACGCAACTGAGGCCCACACGCTACAGAAACCCTCCGGCTGCAGGCGTAGAATGACGCATTCGGAGCTTCTAAAAGACGGAGTGGTGTAATGCTGCGTATGTTGGCGTTCGTTGCGTTGGCGGTTGCGATTATCGCGACGCCGTTCGCGCTCGGCACGACCTCGACCGCGCAAGCGGCCAAGGCGGCAACCAAGGTGTGCAAGCACAAGCTGGCGACCGGCAAGATCAAGACATGGCGTTGCGGTGCAGATCAGCCGTGCTGTGCGTCGGAGATGCTCAACTACTACACGTGCGGGTCGAAGGTGCTGGGCTGCCTCTAACGGGGCCGATGCCCGCTGGGGCCGTACCACAGAAGACCCGCGCAGCCGCTTTGGGGAGGGTAGCGTGTGGCTACGGCCGCGCGAGCCTTCCGGGCGGGGGCTCGAGTGGAAGCTTGCGCTTCGCGACGAGCTCACGCAGGTAACGGACGGCAGAGAAGCGGGGACCTCTGCCGCCCGCTCCAGCGGCGCTACGTTGCGATAGCGCCGCCAGATTCGATGACCTTGCGCCGTGCCCGCCGCGAGCGCAGAGGCTCCGGCGCGCAGGCGCGCTGCTTGCGATTTCTTGACTTCCCCTCGGCGTTTACGCGGGAGCTGCAGAATGAGACTTACCTGCAGCTCCCTCCCTCGTGTTCGCGAGGGTTAATTCACCTGCCGATCGTGGAGGCAGCGTGGTTTAACCGCGGCACTTTTATGATTTCACTTTTATTCTTTCGGGAATAAGTCCCCGAAATATTGTGCTCTTTCGGAGCGCAAAGAGGCCGCATGCAGAGCGAACGAATATGCACGACCGATGGCACGTCGGTCCGCATCGATCAATGTGCTCTCGGCCTAAGCGACGAGCCATGTAGCTACGCCGAGCGCCATCGCGACGACATCGCGGCCTATTGGCAAGAGGCGCTGGTCGAGCGCCCGAAGATGTTCGACGGCACCGTGCACGTGCTGACCGCGCATGCGCTGTACGACGGGGCGCTCAACGGGACATTCATGCGCACCGACTTCAAGAGCTATCTTTATTGGCGCGAGCACGGCTTCGAAGGGCCGACGCGCGACGGGTTTGGGTCATCGCTGATCCGCTCCTCGGACGGCTGCGTGTTGCTCGGACGCCAGAGCGAAGGCAACCTCAACTCCGGGCTCGCCTATCCGCCTAGCCGCCTCATCGACGCGTCCGACACCGTTGCTGGCTCAGTGGATATAGATGCCAGCATTGCGCGCGAGCTCGAGGAGGAGACGGGGCTTGCGCCGGCGGAGCTCAAGCGCCGTCCGGGCTACATCGTGACGTTTGCCGGGCCGCTCATCTCGATCGCGATCGAATGGCAGAGCGGACTTCCCGCGGACGCGCTGCGTCGGCGCATACTCGACCACGTCGTGCGCCAACCCGAGCCCGAGCTCGCCGACGTCGTGATCGTGCGCAGCGGCGCCGATATCGATAACCCGATCATCATGCCCTACGCCAGGGCGAAACTCCGGCTCGCTTTATCTTCTTGACCCTCACCACAATTGCGGCAGAGTGCGCGCGCTCCGCGAGGCCCCGCTGCATGGCGCTCAAACTTCACACGCTCGACGTCTTCACCGAACGCCGGTTCGGTGGCAATCCTCTTGCCGTCGTGCACGATGCCGATGCGCTCGACGGCAAAGAGATGCAGGTGATCGCGCGCGAGCTGAACCTGTCGGAGACGGTGTTCTTGCTCAAGCCGGCGAACCCGGCGCACTCGGCCAAGGTCCGCATCTTCACGCCCGGCCGCGAGCTGCCCTTCGCCGGGCATCCCACCATCGGCACCGCGATCCTGCTCGCCGAGCTGCGCAAGATGCTAGCCAACGGCGACGGCGAGCGCGATGCGATCATCGTGCTGGAGGAGGGGATCGGCACGGTGCGGGTCGGCGTGCGCTTGCGTGCTGGCCAAGCTGCGTTCGCCGAGTTCGACGCTCCGAAGCTGCCGGAGAAGACAGGCACGCTTGCCGCCCGCGACCGGCTGGCGGATGCGCTGGGGCTGCTGCCGCGTGAGATCGGTTTCGAGAACCACACCGCGCTGCGGATCGCCGCGGGCAACAAGTTCGCCTTCGTCCCCGTGAACAGCCTCGAGGCCATCGGCAGGGCGCGCATCCACGCGGCGCTATGGCCCTGTACCTTTCCGCAGAGCGAGATCGACGGCGTCTACCTCTACACGCGCCAGTGCGTGCATAACGGCTCCGCCTTCCATGCGCGCATGTTCGCCCCACAACTCGGGGTCCCCGAGGACCCCGCCACAGGGTCGGCGGCCGTCGGCTTTGCTGGGGTGGTGCACGAGTTCGACGGCCTTCCCGACGGCCCCCATAAGCGGGTGATCGAGCAGGGGCACGAGATGGGCCGGCCCAGCTCCATCTGTCTTACGCTCTTCGTCGAAGGGGGCAAGCTCGCGAGCGTACGCATCGGCGGCCATGCGGTGCGCGTCGTTGAGGGGACGCTCGAAACCTGAGCTTTTGCGGCCCCCCGCACTGGGAATTGCCTTCGTGCCGACCGCTAACCTGATCGTTTTCTTCGCATTCGGCGGTCTAGCGCAACTGGCCAGGATGTATTAGAGCTTGACCTATGCGTCAGCCGTTCGCCATCCCTGGCAGCTTTGAGAGCCGCGCGGAGCCCTTCCGCGGCGGCACCTCGGCATGCGCTCAGCTTCTGACCCTCCTCCTTAGCAACCCCTGAGCCTCTACTGGTCTCGGTTAAACCCGGGACGGGCGCTCAGGGGATAAGAAGTCGAGCGAGCTGATGGATCAACGCCAGCTCCCGCGGGACGCTGGCTCAAGCTGAGAGACGGAACCGATGAGCACCACACCCGAACAGTCGAAAGGGCCCCAGGACATCATGGGGGCCGCCGCGGGCCATGTCCGCATCTTCGACACCACGCTGCGCGACGGCGAGCAGT
>CAXMLT010000708.1:0-3737 GCA_964194245.1 uncultured Hyphomicrobium sp. | reverse complement strand
TTCCAACCGCATTCCGGACGGCACCCTGTTCGAGGAGGATAGGATGCGTACACGCCTCGTGGCGGCTCTCCAGGAAGTCAGGGCCGAGATCCTAGTTCAACATGGAGAAACAAGTCATGAGTAGCAGGAAAGCGGTATGCCGTTGAGGCTTCCCGAACTCCGGAAAGCCGCCAAGCAGGTACGCAACGTGGTGCACCCGCGCGCCAGATTTCAGGAATTGACCGGCACTCCCCTTAGACCGCACCCAACTGGCCCGCGAACTTTTCGCGCAAGAGCTCGAAAGCCAGCTTGGAGACCGACGCCGACGCCACGCGAACCCAGAATTCGTAGTCGTCGTCCCCCCAGATTCTGGTGACGGTGGGACCGATGTCCTGCGCGTCCATCATGATGCCCCCGTCGTCCTCGAGGGTGAGGCGCACAGAGCGGAATTCGGTTCCCTCCTGGCGGGCGAGTTCGATCACGTGGCTGGCCTGCTCCGTCTCCGATGATCGCCGACATGTTACGCAAACGGGAGTTGCGGGGAGCCGCTCGTCGGAGCGAGTGGCTGGATTAATACCGCATCCGCTTTTCCGCTGACGTATTGCGCTCGCAAGCACGTGATTGGCGCGTTCATGCCGAGTTCAGGCTGTCGGACCATATGATCGAATTGCTTAGCAACGCACTTCAGTGGGCTGAAACGGAGATCTTATCATGAAGACTATCTCGGCTACGCTACTCGGATTCGCCATTCTTTCTGCCGCCCTGTCATCTGCTGTTACGCCCGCGTTCGCGTTGGGCGGCTGTGGTCCCAATTTCCATCGGAGCAGCGTGACGGGCCGATGCATATGGGGCGGCCAAAATGAAGCCTGGTGTGTGAGACATACGGGTCACCCCGCAGTTCGTATGCCGAATGGCGAGCTCGTCTGCATCAGAAGGTGAGGCACTAGCGTCCGTTGGTCGATATCCGACCGGCCTCCTCGCACGAGGTGGCCAGTTTGTCTGTCAAATCCGTGGAAAAGGAGATGTGTCATGGCCAGTAAGAAGACGCGCAGCTTTGATGACATCGTGAGCTTTTGAGGTTTTGAGCAAGAGACGCAAATCTTTCCCCTCGGAAACGAGCATGAAGCGCGGAGACCGGATCGTGCACGGAGAAGTCGAGCTTCGTGAGAAGTTGGGGCGCAGCGACCCGTGCCCGTGCGGTTCCGGGCTGAGATTTCAAACGCTGCTGCATGAAGAGCGGCCGCTATGACGGCGCTCGCCGGAACCACTACTTTCAGGCCCAAAGACTGACGGCCCGACGACGCCAATGCCCGCGTGCCTTTCGCCGCTCCGCTAACTCGCGGAGCGAGCGGCAGTAGAGCTAGTTGGGGTGGATGGTTACGGTTCCTAACTTGTAGAGCTGCTGGACTTCCGTGGGGGAGAGGGCGCGGTTGTACTCGGAGGCGTCGAGTTTTTCGGGTTAGCGGTAGACGTCGTCGTGCGTGCCGATGTCGAGAAAAATCACGCGACCAGGTTCGAGCGCGAAGACGATGCGGTGGTCGCGTGACACGCGCGCCGCGAAAAGATCGGATAGCACGCCATTGAGCGAGTGAGTATGCAGCTGTGCTGCGCGCGGATTATTGCCGATGAGCTGCATCGTTGCTTGCACGCTTGCAGCGAGTTCGGAATGGCGTTCTAAGAATGTCGAGAGCTTCTTCCTAAAGCGGGTCGTCGTGAAAATCTCTCTCATGCCCCCTTGAGTTCGCGGAAGAGAGCCGCGACGGATTTGTGGCGGCGAATTTTGCCGGCTTTGTACTCGAGCGCGCTTAGATACGCGTCAAGCTCTTCGCTCTTGCGCAGCGCCTGACGCGCCAGTTGGGCGCTCTCGCGCGCGAGACGTTCTGCGTGTTTCGTTTCAGTGGAGGTCATGCGAGGAGTGTACCATACCGAGCTTTTCGCGCGAGGCGAGTACACGAATTTTGGAAATTGAGTGCATGGATTTCGAAAGAAAAAGTCACGGATTTTGGGGGAGGAGGTTGCGGAAGTGCACGGATTCGGGGGGTGTTGCACACATTTTGGAAGCCGTGCGCGGCTTTGGTGCGCGGTGGATGAGGTGTCGATAGCTGCGCTTCGCGGCGGGTTCTGGTCGGGAAGGTCGCGGCGCGCCGGTACGCCTTCGCGTGCGCAGGTACCCCGCTGCGCCCCTAGCCTCCGGCGGGGCTCCGCGCACGAACCGCTCGTAACGCTAGCGCATCGTCGGTCGTACGCGGAGGAGTTTATCTTTATTTTATGTCTAGGTAGTCGGCCGACGTTCAGTTTCCGTTGCTGGGCCAATCGGCCAGGCCCTTGGCGCGGCGGGACCAAGCCACTCAGCCGAGGGACGGAGCGGAGCGCGGAACGGTCTTTGCTGTCGGAATACCATTTTCCAAAATGCTCATGCCTGCGAACGCAAAGCACAATACCCCAAAAAAGGTGAGTGCGGCCAACACGAGCGCGACCGCTTTTCGGCTGGATGGGGCACGCGACTTGTCCATGCTCTTGCTCCCTTGAAATCGAGAGCTCCTGATTCACTATTTTCCTGGCGTGGGTTCGCTCTTCCGGATCCGCAGTTCGGCGTCCTTAACGGCTTGAAGCTTCGCGACGATTGCTTCTGGCAACGGGTCGCTCACGCCGGGTGCAGGTTCTGTCCTCATCTTCGCACCGAACCGCACAACCCACTCTGGCTGATTACGCTCCATGAATGTCAACAGGCCCGCCGAATAGAGGTTCCCCAGAAAAGTGCGAAATCGTACACTTTGCGCGATTAGGCGATTTTAGCCTTAGGGTATAGGAAGGATCATCGTCCGCCCGTCTTTAGGGCGCGGACGGCTGAGAGAGGCGAATGCGCTCCCGCCCCAAGTGGGAGAGAGCCATGGCCAAAAGCCAGCAAAATCTCATCCTTTCTCGATTATCCAAGTCAGACCGCGCGCTGCTCGAACCGCATCTGGAGCCCGCCGATCTTCCCTTGCGCAAAGTTCTGGAGAAGCGCGGCAAGCCGATCAAGGCCGTCTATTTCCCTGACAGCGGGTTTGCGTCTGTGGTCGCCAACGGCGACAAGCATCCCATCGAAGTCGGCCTCATCGGGCGGGAGGGCATGACAGGCTTGGCAGTGCTGTTGGGGCACGACCGCAACTGCAACGAGGTCTACATGCAGGCCGCTGGACAGGGCCACTGCATTCGCGCCGACGATTTGCGCGAGGCAATCAATAAAAGCGTTAGCCTCCACCGCTCGATGCTCCGTTATGCTCATGCCTTCCTCGAGCAGGCCACCCGGACTGCCGTCGCGAATGGACGCAGCAAGATCGAGGAGCGCCTGGCTCGTTGGCTGCTTATGGCTGACGACCGGCTCGATGGGCCTGAGTTGCCGCTGACCCACGAATTTCTGGCAATGATGCTGGGTGTTCGCCGTCCGGGAGTGACCATCGCCGTTCAAGAACTCGAGTGCGAAGGCATGATCGCCAGACGACGCGGCCGTATCGTCATTACCGACCGCGAGGCGTTGGAGAATATGTCGAACGGGACGTACGTTTCGGCGGACTAGCCGTAGCCAAGGGCGCCGCACGAGCGGTGGCGGGGGCATCACGGATCCGCTGCTGCACGGTGGCGGTTCAGCAAAACGTGTTGATGGAATCGTGTGCCCTCTGGACACCCAAATTTCTCTTGGTGTATCGAAATACTCGTCACTAGCGGGACGTCCGGTCGCAACGCCGGGAAGCTTACAATCGGACGCCCCTCTAGCT
>CAXMLT010000707.1:0-4674 GCA_964194245.1 uncultured Hyphomicrobium sp. | reverse complement strand
AAATTCGCCGGGTTCAATTGTGGCAGGGCAGGCGGGCGAAGGGGGCATCGGCAACTTATGCCGCTGAGAGGGGCGCCGCTGGGAGGTGGAGCACGGATCGCGGCGGCCGTCGCAGGCCTGTCGGCGGTCTTTGGTGCCCAATGCGCCCTCGCCGCCGAGACCGTCGCGAAGCCCGGTAACCCTGTCGCCATCGCCCAGAGCGTGCCTCCGCCCTCGGCAACGACCATCGTCGAGAAACTCCGGGCCGGCTCCGACGCGCCAAAGCCCGAGCCAAAGCCCGAGAAGGGCGGCGGCGTCAGCGCGAACCACGCCGAGCTCACCGGCAGCGAGGCAGCGACGACCTTCCTCCTCGATCTGTCCTCCGGCGTGCAGGCCGAGGTGTTCACGCTCGCCGATCCCTATCGCGTCGTCATCGACCTGCCCGATGTCGTGTTCCGCCTGCCGAAGGGCGCCGGCCAGGATGGCAAAGGCCTCGTCTCGGCGTTCCGCTACGGCCTCCTGGCCGAGGGCAAGGCGCGCATCGTCATGGACACGACGAAGCCGGTGCTGATCGCCAAGGCTGCGATGACTGCGGGCAAGGACCGGACCGTGCGCCTCGCGGTCGAGCTCGCGCCGACCACGCCTGCGGCCTTCGGCGCCGGAACTGGTGAGCGCGCGCCGCAAGGCCCGCCGCTAAAGCCTGAGATCTACGAGGAGCACGCCGAGAAGCCGAAGAACCGGGCAAGGCCCGTGATCCTCATCGATCCGGGGCACGGCGGCATCGACCCGGGGGCCATGAGCTCCGACGGTCTCTCCGAGAAGACGGTCGTGCTGGCCGTGGCGCAGCGGCTCAAGGATCGCCTCTCTCAAGGCGGCCGCTACGATGTCTATATGACGCGTGCCCGCGACGTGTTCATCTCGCTCGACGGCCGAGTCCGGCGCTCCAGGAAGCTCGCTGCTGACCTCTTCATCTCGCTGCACGCAGATTCCATCGCCCAGAACGCCGATACCGTGCGCGGAGCGACCGTCTACACGTTGTCGGAGCGGGCCTCCGACGAGGAAGCGCGCCTCATGGCCGAGAAGGAGAACAACTCCGACGCGATCGCCGGGCTCACAACCGCAAAGTTCGAGCAGGAGGGGCAGGTGCGCAACATCCTGATCGACCTGCTCAAGCGCGAGACCGCCAACTTCTCGGCCGACTTCTCCAACACGTTGGTGAAGAAGATGACCAAGACGGTCTCGCTCTCGCGCGATCCCCAACGGTCGGCGGCATTCAAGGTGCTGCGGCAGGCCGACACGCCGTCGGTTCTGATCGAGCTCGGCTACATGAGCCATGCCGAGGACGAGAAGCTGCTCAACTCCCCCGCGTGGCAGGACCGCGTTGCGACCTCGATCTCGGCCGCGGTTGATGCCTATTTCGGCAAAAGGACGGCCGGGACGCGTTAGGCGTGCGGCCAAGCGCCACGAACCGTTATCTAAAGCGTCGGCAAGCGACGACTTGATGCCACAATCCGTGTTAAGGTGCGCTGCGTCGCGGCGGTGCCTTTTTTGCATTGCGAAGCTGCGTTACCAAGCCAGTCCAGAAATGCCCAAACACGCGCCCGATCAACGGAATAGAGGCTGATGCACGGCTATAACCAGCCTTCCCAACCGCCCACGCGCAAGCGCAGGCGGCGCGGGAGCCTTCTCTTGAGCTTCTTGGGCTTCGGGTTTGGGGCGCTCGTCGTCGGTTTCCTCGCCGTCTCGGCCGCGGCTGGCTTCCTCCTGTGGAAGGTGTCGAAGGACCTCCCCGGCTACGAGAGCCTCGCCAAGTACGAGCCGCCGGTGATGACGCGCATTCACGCGCAGGACGGAGCGCTCATCTCCGAGTATGCGCGCGAGCGGCGCATCTTCGTGCCGATCAACACGATTCCGAAGCGTGTGATCGCCGCGTTCCTGTCGGCCGAGGACCGCCGCTTCTACGAGCACGGCGGCGTCGACTTCCAGGGCATCGCACGTGCCGTCTTCAAGGCGGTCGAGTCGAAGATTGAGGGTCGCACCAAGCGCACCGAAGGCGCCTCCACGATCACCCAGCAGGTTGCGAAGAACTTCCTGCTTTCCAGCGACCGCACGATTGAGCGCAAGGTCAAGGAGGCGATCCTCGCCATCCGCATCGAGCGCGCCTACTCGAAGGACCGCATCCTCGAGCTCTACCTGAACGAGATTTATCTCGGCATGGGCGCCTACGGCGTCGCAGCCGCAGCCATGAACTATTTCAACAAAGAGCTGTCCGACCTTACCGTCGAGGAGGTCGCCTACCTTGCCGCGCTGCCGAAGGGCCCCAACAACTACCATCCGTTCCGCCAGACCAAGGCCGCGATCGCGCGGCGCAACTGGATCATCGGCCAGATGGCCGAGAACGGCTACATCACGGGGGGCGAGGCCGAGGCCGCGAAGAAGAAGCCGCTCGGCATCAATATCCGCTCGACCGGCGCACACATCTTTGCCGCAGAGTATTTCGCCGAGGAGGTACGGCGCACGCTGCTGTCGACCTACGGCGAGGACAAGCTCTATAGCGGCGGCCTTTCCGTGCGCACCACGCTCGACCCGAAGCTGCAGCAGATCGCGCGTCGCGTGCTGATCGACGGCCTCGTCGACTTCGACCGCCAGAAGGGCTGGCGCGGACCGGTCGCCAAGATCGACATCAACGGCGACTGGGGTGCGGCCCTCAACAAGGTCGAAAGCCCGGGCGACATTCAGCCCTGGCGGCTCGGCATCGTGTTGAAGATCGAGCCGACCAAGGCGACCGTCGGCCTGCGGCCCGAGAAGCAGCAGGACGGCTCGCTCGTCGACAAGCGCGAGGCGGTCGAGATCGGCTTCGACGAGTTGAAATGGGCAAAGTCGGCTGCCAAGAAGGGGCCGTTGAAGACGGTCGGCGACGTGCTGTCGCTCGGCGACGTGATCTACGTCGCGCCGAAAGACCCCAAGGACCTCGGCGGCACCTGGTCGCTGATGCAGATCCCCGAGGTCGGCGGCGCTATCGTCGCGATGGATCCCAACACGGGCCGCGTCTTTGCCGACGTCGGCGGCTTTTCCTTCGCCATCAGCGAGTTCGACCGCGCCATCCAGGCCAAGCGCCAGCCCGGCTCCTCGTTCAAGCCGTTCGTCTACTCGGCCGCGATCGACAACGGCTACAAGCCGACGTCGATCGTACTCGATGCGCCCATCGAGATCGAGCAGGGGCCGAACCAGGACATCTGGAAGCCGGAGAACTACGAGAAGGAGAACTCCGCCGGCCCCTCGACCTTGCGCTTCGGCGTCGAGCACTCGCGCAACCAGATGACGGTGCGGCTTGCGCAGGACCTCGGCATGCCGATCATCATCGACTACGCGAAGCGCTTCGGCATCTACGACGATCTGCTGCCCGTGCTGTCCATGTCGCTCGGCGCCGGCGAAACGACGCTCATGCGGCTCGCGACCGGCTACTGCATGCTGGCGAACGGCGGCAAGCTGGTGAAGGCGACGCTCATCGACCGCATCCAGGACCGCTGGGGCCACACCGTCTGGCGCCACGACCAGCGCGTCTGCGAGAGCTGCAAGGCCGATGCCTGGCAGAACCAGGAGGAGCCCGAAATCTCCGACGACCGGCCCCAGATCATCGACCCGCATACCGCCTACCAGATGACGTCAATTCTCGAGGGCGTGATCCAGCGCGGCACCGCGACCGTGTTGAAATCGGTGGGGCGGCCACTGGCCGGCAAGACCGGCACGACGAACGAGGAGAAGGACGCCTGGTTCCTCGGCTATTCGCCCGATCTCGTGGTCGGCGTGTTCGTCGGCTACGACACGCCGACGGCGATGGGCAAGTTCCAGACGGGCGGCAAGGTCGCCGCGCCGATCTTTGGCGCCTTCATGCAGCAGGCGCTCGCCGACACGCCGCCGGCGCCGTTCCGCGTGCCGCCCGGCATCAAGCTCGTGCGCGTCAACCTGCGCACCGGCTTGCGCGCCGCCGCCGACGATCCCACCAGCATCATGGAAGCGTTCAAACCCGGCGAGGAGCCCGACGACGCCTATTCCGTGATCGGATTCACGGGCACACCCGGGGACGGCGGGCCGCCGCCCGCCGATGATCCCTACGGCGAACAGACGCAGCCGCGCCGTCCGACCTTCGGCGCCGGGCGCGGCGGCCTGTGGTGAAACGCGCGTGCTGACGCGGCACCGCCGCGTTTACAGCCACGCTATGGGCCACTATATCTCTGCCTTAGATTCCGAACATCGAGGCAATCCCATGCGCGCCGAACCGCAAAAACACGTCGATTCCATCAAGGAGGCTCTCGTTCTCCTGCGGAGGCATCTTTGACTGGGACACAGCGCACGCCCGGCTCGCCGAGCTGAACCACAAAGCCGAGGATCCCAGGCTCTGGAATGA
Source organism: uncultured Hyphomicrobium sp. (assembly GCA_964194245.1). Lineage (GTDB taxonomy): Bacteria > Pseudomonadota > Alphaproteobacteria > Rhizobiales > Hyphomicrobiaceae > Hyphomicrobium_A. Next base: position 287 of record CAXMLT010000707.1, on the reverse strand, counting down.
CCTCAAGGCGGCGCAGAAGGTCATGCGCCAGCGCCAGCAGCTCGAGCGCTCGATCAACACCTACAAGAAGCTCGAGCGCGAGCTCGATGACAGCGTCACGCTGATCGAGCTCGGCGAGGCCGAGGACGATCGCGCCTCCATTTCCGAGGGCGAGGCGCAGCTCAAGAAGCTCGACGAGGAGGCGCAGCGGCGCTCGGTCGAGGCGCTGCTGTCGGGCGAGGCCGACGCCAACGACAGCTATGTCGAGGTGCATGCAGGCGCCGGCGGCACCGAGAGCCAGGACTGGG
>CAXMLT010000706.1:0-3304 GCA_964194245.1 uncultured Hyphomicrobium sp. | reverse complement strand
CCCGCCTCGAGAAATGCCCGCACGACAGCATTTGCCGATTCCCGAATGAGAATGGGATTGCCCGTTGCCTCGGGTGCCACCGACAGGACGGCTGCAACGAAGCGGTCCATCGTCTTGCTGTCGTTGACATCGCCCTTTGCGGCCACTTCTACGCGCGCTCTGCCGTCCGGGGCCAGCCAGTCGCGCACGAGATCCTGGGGCAGGCTACCGATTGAGATGGGCTCGGGTTTCAGCGCACTGCGGATCTGGCTGAGGCGCGTAGCGAGGGGCGCCATCAACGCATGCTCGACGGAAGCGCGGCGGCTAGGATCGGTGGTTGCGAGAGACATGAGCACGCTTGCCATGCGCAAGGAAAGACCGGCCGACGAACCGCTGCCACGTGCATCCACGAATGCGTCGCTCGCTTCCGTGAGCGCTTGCGCGGTCTCCGCATCCGTCGGCGCCGTTTTCACCTCGCTCGGATCGAGTGTCGGCCCAAGCAAGCTTTCAGCGTCGGCGATGGTCGCGAGCTTCTCGCGCTGAGCTTCGGGAACGAAGGTCCGGAGCGTGGTCGCGCGGGCCACTTCGGGCAGTTGCTCGAGCCGACGCGCGAGCACGATGGCATCGGCCAGTGACGGCGTAAGAATGTCGATAGTGTCGGGCGAGGTTGCCGGATCCTTCATCAGTTCCAGCATGGTCGCAACGGACTCGACCTTGGCGCTGCGTAGGTTGAGCGGATTGAAATCGAACTTCACGTGCCGCAGCAGGGGGAGCCCCGCCACCACCGCAAGGCTAGTCAAAACGAGGATTGCGCGCCGGTGGCGCGCGAGAAAGCGATCGATGGGCACGAGCATGCGATACCCGACCTCGCGAGCTTCGCCGGGCGGCTTCAAGAGCATCAGCAGTGCCGGAAGGAGGGTGATACTTGTCACGAACGCAATCAGCATGCCGGTGCCGGCGATGAGGCCCAGCTCGGAGACGCCGCGGTACTCGGTCGGAACGAAAGCATAGAATCCGGCCGCCGTGGCGGCTGCGGCGAGAGCCAGTGGCGTACCGACTTCGGCGGCAGCAGCGTGCAGCGCCGCACCGAGATCGTTGTTGGTGTGCCGCTCCTGTCGATAGCGGACGGAGAACTGGATGCCGAAGTCAACTCCGATGCCTACGAATAGAACCGCGAATGCGACTGAGATGAGGTTCAGGGCGCCCACCATCGCGAGACCGGCGGCGGCGGTTATGATGAGCCCAACGATGAGGCTCAGCATTACGGCGAGGATGACGCGGCTTGACCGTAGCGCAAGCCATAGGATCAGAATGACGGCGCCGATCGTGAGCGCGCCATTGAACATTGCGCCGTCGGCGACCGTGGCGAATTCCTCGTCTGCGAGGGGGACAGGGCCGGTCAGGCGCACCGAGATCCCATGCGCGGGGACGAGACCGAGGCTTTGCACGGTCGAGCGTATGACCTCCGTGGCCGCCGCACCAGGCTCGAGCGCGCTATAGTCGAGCACCGGCTTGACCTGGATAAAGCGGCGCAACTCTCGCGCCGTCGGGTCCTCGCCGGTCATGAGCTCGCTCCAAGAGAACGCACCCTTGCCGCCAGCGAGAAGAGCCTCCAACGCTTCCACGATCCTCGTGAGCGGTTTGGCGAACTCGGAGAACTGGACGCGTCCGGCCTTCACGCCCGCCGGAATGAAGGACAGCGCACGAGCGAAACCGCGCAAACTCGGATCGGCAGCGAGTGTGGCGAGGAACGGCTGAGCCCTGATGAGCTGCTCTGTGGCTCGCGTCAACTCCGAGGTGGAGAGGAACAGCATGCCGTTCCTCTCAAAGAAGAGGCCGGCATCCGTCTGACGCACCGATTGAAAGTGCTCGGGCTCTTTCGCGAGCGCCTGCGCGAGCGTCCTCGAAGCGCTTTCGGCCAGCTCCGGCGTCGCGGCCTCCACAACGGCGATGATCGTATCCGACTGTTGCGGAAATGCCGCATCGAACTGGATTTCGCGCTGGCGCCAGGGCAATTTAGCCGAGATGAGCTGGCTTGTGTCGGTGGTGATCGCGACGTTTTCCCCGACGTACACCGCAGCTCCTGCGGACACGAACACGGCAACGACCAGCACAAACCAAGGGAAACGGCAGCAGGTTCGCACCACTCTTACGATAACCGTACCGAGCATCTGTGCGCCTTCGTTTGGTCTTTTGCCATAAGGAACGTGTAAGCTGGTTTGCTTCAGTTCTCGGTTGTTGCGAATGGATAGAGTTAAACCGGCAAATTGTTGGCTATAGTAACTGCGGGCCGGGGCGGGGATCGGTGAAAATCGCGCACTTTCGACGCTTGCTTTGCGAGCAGCCGAGTGGGGCGCATGCGGCGAGCAGGCCGGGTGGGAAGAACGGGGTGCAGTCCATGAAGGTCATACTCGCTCAGCCTCGAGGCTACTGTGCGGGCGTCGTCCGCGCGATCGATATCGTAGAGCGGGCGCTCGAGAAACATGGGGCCCCCGTCTACGTACGCCATGAGATCGTGCACAACCGTCATGTCGTTGAAAGCCTAAAGGCGAAGGGCGCTCGTTTCGTTGAAGACCTCTCCGAGGTGCCTGCAGGCGCAATCACGATCTTCAGCGCGCACGGGGTGTCGCGCGCCGTGGAGGACGACGCGCAGATTCGCGGTCTTTCGGTTCTTGATGCCACCTGCCCCTTGGTGGCCAAGGTTCACAAGGAAGGTCAGCGCTACGTCGATCACGGTCGCACCGTGATCCTCATCGGTCATGCTGGGCATCCGGAGGTGGAAGGGACGCTTGGGCAACTCACGGGACCTGTCTATCTCGTGCAAAACCAGGCCGACGTGTCCGCACTCGACATTTCGTCCGATACGCCGCTCGCCTACATCACCCAGACCACGCTCAGCGTAGACGACACGCGATCGACGATCATGGCGATCAAAAAGCGGTTCACGAATGTCATTGGCCCCGACACTCGCGACATCTGCTATGCAACACAAAATCGCCAGATGGCCGTGCGCAAGCTGAGCAAGATGGTCGACATGATTCTTGTTGTCGGCGCGAGCAACAGCTCCAATTCCAATCGGCTGCGCGAAATCGGTGCGGAGGCGGGAATTCCTAGTCACCTCGTGGCCGACGGCAGTGAGATCGATCCCAATTGGTTTGTCGGTGCGTCGACGGTCGGCATCACCGCGGGGGCGTCGGCTCCGGAGGTGCTGGTTGAAGATGTGATTGACGCGCTTCGCGCCATCGCGCCGGTGCAGGTCGAGACGCTGCCGGGGGCGGAGGAAAGCGTCGAGTTTCGCCTGCCGCAAGAACTTGCCGATGCGTGA
>CAXMLT010000705.1:0-2512 GCA_964194245.1 uncultured Hyphomicrobium sp. | reverse complement strand
GGCGGGAAGTTGTAGTGCAGCATGAAGCGCTCTTTGCGCGTGCCCTCAAGGGCGTCGATGAACTGCTCGTCCTCGCCGGTGCCGAGCGTGGCGACGACGATCGCCTGTGTCTCGCCGCGCGTGAACAGCGCCGAGCCGTGCGTGCGGGGCAGCACGTGCACCTCGGAGACGATCGGGCGCACCGTCTTCAGGTCGCGCCCATCGATACGGCGCCCGGTCTTGACGATGTCACCGCGCACGATGTCGCTCTTAAGGGCCTTGATGGTGTCGGTGAGCAGCACCTTCTCGGTCGGATCGTCGGGGATCTCGACGCCGGCCTTCACCTTGCTCTCCGCCTCCTTCACGAGGTCGTAGCGCTTCTGCTTCTCCTTGGTGGAGAAGGCGGCGCGCAGTTCGGCCTCGGCGATCTTCTTCACTTGCGCGGTGTACTTCTGCGAGTCGGGAAGCTGGATGTCCCACGGCTCCTTGGCGGCCTTCTCGGCGAGCTTGATGATCGCCTGGATAACCGGCTGGAAGCCGCGGTGGCCGAACATGACGGCCTCGAGCATCTGCTTCTCGGGCAGCTCCTTGGCCTCCGATTCAACCATCATCACCGCGTCCTGCGTGCCGGCGACAACGAGGTCGAGCGAAGACTCTGCCATCTCGTCGAGCATCGGATTGAGCACGAACTCGCCGGCGATGAGGCCGACGCGCGCGGAGCCGATGGGCCCGAGGAACGGCACTCCCGAAAGCGTGAGCGCCGCGGACGAGGCAACGAGCGCGAGGATGTCGGGGTCATTCTCCATGTCGTGCGAGAGCACGGTCACGACCACCTGGGTCTCGTTCTTGAAGCCTTCGACGAACAGCGGCCGGATCGGCCTGTCGATAAGGCGCGAGGTGAGCGTCTCCTTCTCGGAGGGGCGCCCTTCACGCTTGAAGAAGCCGCCGGGGATCTTGCCCGCAGCAAAGGTCTTCTCCTGGTAGTTCACGGTCAGGGGGAAGAAGTCGACGCCGGGCTTGGGTGACTTGGCGGCGACGACGGTGGCGAGCACGCTCGTCTCGCCGTACTGGGCATAGACGGCGGCGTCGGCCTGGCGCGCCATGCGACCCGTCTCGAGCGTCAGCTTGCGCCCGCCCCACTCAATTTCCACACGATGGATGTCGAACATGTTTGGTTCTTTCTCTTGCTCGTAGCAATGCGCAGCGGCCGGATTGCCGGATGCGCGAGGCCTCGGTCAGGACCGGGGCGGAAGGCAGACGCCACCTTGGCGCAGGCTGAAGCTGGCTTGCAAAAACGCCGGCCGCGCCTGCGCGCGTCGTCAGCGGCGGATGCCGAGCTTGTCGATGATGGTCTGGTAACGCTGCTCGTTCTTACGCTTCACGTAGTCGAGGAGCTGGCGGCGCTGGCTCACCATCTTGAGGAGCCCGCGACGCGAGTGGTTGTCCTTCTTGTGCGTCTTGAAGTGCTCGGTGAGGTCGTTGATCCGTTCGGTGAGGATCGCAATCTGGACTTCGGGCGAGCCCGTGTCGTTGGCCTTGGTAGCATTGTCTTTGATGAGCGCAGTCTTGCGCTCAGCGGATATCGACATCGGGCATCCTTTCCGTTGGGGGTGGGTTGGGCCAATCGGGCCCTTGGGGCGGCCACAGCCGGGATGTCGTCCAGCAGGGTCGCCAATTCGAGATGGTGCGTCTTATACACGAGGCGCCCAGGCCCGCGAGCGGAAAGTCGCCCGCTTTGCGCCGGCACGCGGCGCCGGGGCTGCGCCGCGGCCGATGTTCTCATTTTGTGCTTAAGGACAGGTTGCAGAGACCCCCTAGCCGAAGTTGAACACCCGCGTCGGGCGGAAGGCGCCCTTCTCTAGCTCGCCGAGCGCCAGGATGCGGCCTTTGAAGTGGGCCCACGCCGCGCCCGCCATCACGGGGGCATCGCGGCCACGCACCAGCACCGCTTGCCCGCGGGCAAGGCTCGCCGCGTCGTCGGGACCGACGCTCAGGCCCGGCAGATCGTCGAGCGCGGCTTCGACCGGCATGAGCAACGCCATGACCCCGTCGCCGCCGGCCTCTGCCGCGGCCTGCAACTCTTCGAGCGTCACCGAGGCCGCTTCGTCGAAGGAGCCGACGCGCGTGCGCCTCAGCTCGATAACGTGCCCGAAGCAGCCGAGCGTACGCCCCATGTCGCGGGCGAGCGCGCGCACGTAGGTGCCCTTGCCGCAGCGGGCCTCGAACACGGCAGTCGCCGCGTCGGGCATCTCGATGAGGGACAGATCCTCGATCAGGACCTCGCGCGGCTCGAGCACCACCTCCTCGCCTTCGCGGGCGAGATCATAGGCGCGGTTGCCGTCGACCTTTATGGCGGAGAACTGCGGGGGCACCTGCAAGATCTCGCCGGTGAAGCGCGGCAGCAGTGCCTCAATGGCCGCGCGCGGAGGCAACGCGTCGGACGTGCGCACAACTTTGCCCTCGGCATCGTCGGTGTCAGTCTCAGCGCCAAAGCGCACCGTGAAGCGGTAGGCCTTCTCGCCGTCGACGGCGA
>CAXMLT010000704.1:0-2673 GCA_964194245.1 uncultured Hyphomicrobium sp. | reverse complement strand
CCGAGCATGTCCGCTGCACGTCTGCTTCACCCCTAAACCCGGACGATATGGAGCGCCGGCCGAACTGTCCGCGATGGGCCATAACCAGAGGTCAATCGACCCCTGGGAGCGCATTGCCTCCAACTTATTCGTGTCTCGGCTGGTCCATCAACAATTGTCCAGATCTGCGCGTATGGTCAGGTTCCGGGGAACTGATATCTCCCTTCACCCCGCTGTCATCAGGAACTAATGGGCGTGCTCGATAGCCGCCTCTTCGCTTTCGTCTGCCCACTCGCGCCGCGAGACCAGCGCGATCATCGCCGGCAGAACGATCAGAATGAGGACGGGCGCGAGTGTCATCCCGCCGACCACGACGACCGCTAGCGGCTTCTGCACTTGCGAACCTATTCCCGTCGACAGGGCGGCCGGCACCAAGCCCGCGCCCGCAATCACACAGGTCATAAGCACCGGGCGCATTTGAAGCTCGCCTGCACGCAGCACGGCACCAATGCGGTCCATGCCTCTGTCAATGAGCCGGTTGTACTGGCTGATGATCAGAATGCCGTCCATGACGGAAATTCCGAACAGCGCGATGAAGCCGATTGCGGCTGACACGCTGAACGGCAGCCGCGCGACGTACAGTGCCAGGATCCCGCCAACGATCGCCATCGGGATAACGGAGAGCGCCAGCACAGTGTCGGAGAGGGACGAGAAGTGGAGCCACAGGAGCAGTGCGATGAGGGCGAGGCTCAATGGAACGGCGACTTGCAACCGGCCGATCGCATCCTGAAGATTGCGGAACTCGCCGACCCACTCCAAGCGGGTCCCGGGAGGAAGCGGCACTTGCTGTGCGATCTTCTCCTCTGCTTCGTGGATTGCACTGCCGAGATCTCGTCCGCGAACGCTGAACTTGATCGGCAGATAACGCTCCTGCTGTTCGCGGTAGATGTAAGAAGCGCCTGATACCAATTTGATGCTGGCCACCTCCCGCAGCGGAATCTGAGTGATACCGCCGGGCCCCTGCACGCCAACGCTGATGTTGCCGATCGCCTCAGCGTTCTGACGGAACTTTGGAGCCAATCGCACCACGATCGGGAAGTGACGATCGCTGCCGGGCTCGTACAGGAAGCCGGCCGAGTCTCCTCCGATGGCCACGCGGATGGTCGCGTTTATGTCGCCGGGCGCAAGCCCGTAGCGCGCCGCGCGGGCCCGGTCAATATCGATCTCGATGGTCGGTTGGCCCAGGGAGGCAAGCACGGAGAGGTCCGTGATGCCCGGCACCGTTTCGAGCACGGCCTTGATCTTGTCGGCGGTGGCAGTGAGTACGCTAAGGTCACCGCCAAACACCTTGATCGAGTTCTCGCCCTTCACGCCCAGCACCTGCTCGGCGACGTTGTCTTGCAGGTACTGGGAGAAGTTGAACTCGACGCCCGGGAACTCCTTCTCGAGCGCACCCTGCATCTCGTTGGTCAGCGCGTCCTTGGAGAGGCCGGGGCGCCACTGAGCAGCTGGCCTCAGTGGCGCGAACAGCTCCACGTTGAAGAATCCGGTCGCGTCAGTGCCGTCGTCGGGTCGTCCGTGCTGAGACACAACGGAGTCGACCTCGGGGAAAGTCCCAACCAGCTTGCGCATGCGGTTGGCGTAGTCATTGCCTTCCTCCAATGAGATGGTGGCGGGCAGCGTGCCGCGTATCCACAGGTTGCCTTCCTCGAGCTTCGGCAGGAACTCGACGCCGAGCGATTGGGCCACGACGCCGGCGAATCCGAGCAGCAAGAGCATGCCGAAGACCACCACGAAGCGGTTGGCGACGGCGGTCCGCAAGACCGGCGCATAGATCTTGTGGAGGACGCGTACGACGAACGTCTCGGTTACGCGGACGTGCTCGGGCAGCAGAAAGGCGCTGAGCGCCGGAGTGACGGTGAATGTCGCGAGCAGCCCTCCGGCGAGAGCGTATGCGTATGTCTTCGCCATCGGGCCAAAGATGTGGCCTTCGACGCCGGTCAGCGTAAAGAGCGGAATGAAACCGGCAATGATAATCGCCGCCGCAAACAGTATCGACTTCTGCACTACTGTCGCGGCCTTAAAGATGGCGAGGTACTTTCCGTGCTGCCCGCTGGCGCTAGCCTGGACTTGAGACGTCCCCACTGCTGTCTCAAGCTGACGGAATATCCGTTCAACCATGATCACGGTGGCGTCGACGATCAGGCCGAAGTCGATGGCTCCAACGGAAAGCAGGTTGGCCGACTCACCACGCAAGACCATGAGCCCGATCGCGCAGGAAAGAGCGAACGGTATCGTGGCAGCGACGATCGTTGCTGAACGCAGATCCCCCAGAAACAGCCACTGCAGCAGGAAGATCAGCAGGATGCCGACCACCATGTTGTGCAACACCGTGCTGGTGGTGAGTTTGATGAGTTCCTGGCGGTCGTAGATACGCTCGATCTCAACGCCAGGTGGCAAGAGCCCGCCGCTGTTGATCAGGTTTACCTCGGCCTCGACGCGTTGGATCGTGGGCGTGCTCTTCTCGCCGCGACGCATTAGAACGATGCCTTGAACGATATCGTCGTCCTCGTTCATGCCGGCTATGCCGAGCCGGGGCGCGTTACCGACAACGACCGTCGCAACATCGCGGACCAATACGGGATTGCCACCTGCCTGGGTGAGCATTGTACTGCTCCTGTCTCTTATACACAT
>CAXMLT010000703.1:0-2332 GCA_964194245.1 uncultured Hyphomicrobium sp. | reverse complement strand
CGATGGGTGACACGACCTTGACGACGCCGTTCTCCATCGTGACCTCGATGCCGAGACCGCCGAACTCACCGCGGGTCTGCACCTGCATGTCGTGGTAGTTCTTCGGGCTGAGATACGAGGAGTGCGGATCGAGCGACGACAGCATGCCGTTGATCGCGCTCTCGATCAGCATCGGATCGTCCGGCTTATCGACGTAGTCGGAGCGCACGCGCTCCAAGACGTCGCCGAAGAGATCGAGCTGTCGGTAGAGCTCGGAGTTAGACGAGGTCGCCGAGAACGATCGCGTCACGTTCAGCAGCGTGGTCGCGGCCGCGAGGCCGGTCATGAGCAGGAACGTCCAAAACGCGAATTCCGTCTTGCGCATCATCCTTGTACCTTCTGATGACCTTGAACCCACCATGGGTCTGGGTCGATGGGCGTGCCATCCTTGCGAAATTCAATATATAGGACTGGGGCGCTATTTGTGGCCGCCGGCTGAGCTTGCTGCGTCCAGCCGTTCATCGTGCCAACCGGCTCTGCGCCAAGCACAAACTGTCCCGGTTGTACGTCAATCTGAGATAATCCCGCAAGCAGCACATGATAGCCACCACCCGCGTTGATGATCAAGAGCTGCCCATAGCTGCGAAACTCGCCAGCGTAAACGATCCAGCCATCACAAGGTGACGTGACTTGGGCGCCCTGCCGCGTTTCGAGCACAAGGCCCTTCGATTGTCCCCCGTACTGCGTCTTTTCGCCGAAGCCCAATACCTGCCGGCCTTGCGCGGGCATAGTGAGGCGCCCCTTGGCGTCTGCGAAGGCAATCTCGGGCTTGATGCGGCCCGGACTGCCGAGCGCCGTGCCGGGAGATAGCTCCACGAACTCGGTTGATTTGCCGGCTGTGGAGGGCGCGGCGGCTGGTGGCTGCGGCTTCGCGTCGGCTACTGTAGCCGGCGCCGTGGCGGGCGCGGCGCCCGCCTGCGGCTTGGTGTCAGGTGCAGCCGATGGCGGCGCGGCGGCGGTCTTATCCTTGTTTTCTTTCTCGTAGGCGCCGAGCCCGGTGTTTTCCTTAACGGCCTGATCGAGCTTCGAGATCAATTCATTGAGATCGGTAACGCTCTCGGAGATCTCGGCCGAGACCATGCGCATGCGCTTCAGCTCGCCCTGGCGTTCGTCGAGTGAGGTCTTCTTGGCGTCGAGCAACCCGGCGAGACGCGTCTTCGCATCGTTGAGCCGCGTGGTCTCCGTGCGCAACTGCTCGCTCTGCGCGCGCATCTCCGTCATCACACGCAAAAGCTCGGTGAGGCGGGCGGCGAGCGCGCGGGCCTGGTTGCCCAGCTGCGGGAAAGCGGCGGCGAGCAGCATGGCGCTGCGCACCATCTTGAGCGCGTCCTCCCGCTGTGTGATCAGGACGGGCGGCGGGTTGCGGCCCATGCGCTGCAACGCCGACAGGAGCTTCGCGATCTGGTCCTGGCGCTCGTTGAGCGAGCCCCTGAGGATCTTCTCCTGCGCGCCGAGCTCGCCCAGGCGTCCCTCGATGGACGTGAGCTGGCCCTCACTCTTCTTGACGAGGTCGGCGGTCTCGACGAGGCGCTTGTTGAGCTTCTCACGTTCCGCCGTGATGGCGTCGACGTCGGTTTCGAGCGCCTTGGCCTTGCTCTTGACGCTCTCGAGCTCGATGCGCCGGCTCTCGAGCTTCTTCTTGGCATCCTCGGCGGTCGACGCCGTCTCGGCGAACGCGCTGCTCGACAGCAACATAACGGCGGCAGCTAAGGCTGCGCCGGGCGCCGCGGCGGCGAGCAGGGACCGGGTCCGCTTCGCAAGTCTCGCTCGGTTCAAAGGCGGTCTTTCCCCGACGATTTGGCCCCGACGATTTGGCGATGCGGGCAACAGAAGCGACGATTGCGGCAATTATGGCGCCGGGCGCCTTGCCAATCCCTTGCGGCGCCGGGACGCGTGCCGACATGGTTTAGAGATACGGTTTGCGGGGGCCGCGGGAAAGCTCTAAGCAATCATAGAACGGAGATCGAACGCGTATGGAATTCGTCCTTTACCACTTTGTCACGGTCGCTGTCGCGGCCGTCGTCATCGTGCTGCTGTTGGGCCTGTGGAACCTCACGCGCGGCAATAACTCGAGCCGCAGCCAGACGCTGATGCGCTGGCGCGTCGGTCTGCAGGCGGTGGCGATCGTCATCATCATGCTTTTCGTTTTCGTCCACTACCGCTGATGGCGAGGGCTTGCCGCCCTCAGGCATGCGAGCGCCCCAATTTGCGCTATGCTGGCAGAGCATGACGATCTCATAGGCCGCGCATGGTCGTTCTGAACAAGATCTACACCCGCACCGGCGACGCAGGC
>CAXMLT010000702.1:0-6775 GCA_964194245.1 uncultured Hyphomicrobium sp. | reverse complement strand
GATGTGTATAAGAGACAGGTCTTACACCGTCTTTCCCACTTCAAACGATCGGCCCAACGCCCCACAAAAGCGTGAGAATGGCGAAGCCGCAGAACCAAAGCGATTAGCCTCGTGCGTATCGTCCCATTGCGCGCTGCATCGGCACTCAACCCATGCCGTGATGATCTCCGTATACTTCATCCTGACGCTTCCAACCACGGCCTGATCATAGGAGCCCTCGGCAAAAGCCATCGCGGCTCGATAAACCTTGAAAGCGTTTCGATACCATCCGACGGTTTCAAACGTGCGGTAGTACTCTGCTTGTGCGCGGATTTCCTCGGAAGAAAGCAATGCGCGCGCTTGAATGCTGCGCAGACGATGAATTTCCTCCGCGGCTGCGACTTTCTCATGAAATGTACTCTGAGCGTCCATCGGTAACTCGTTGTTTGACTGCTCAATGTTCTAAGTCAAGTAGGAGTTTCCATGGTTGTATCTACGTTCTGAGTTTTCAAGCCGCCGCGTGACGAAAGGCTTCTGGAATTGAATCAGAATGAGCATTTCGGCATGGGTGCCGGCATGGGTGCCCCCGGTACATTTAGCTTTCGTTTTTTCCTATTCGCCGCCAACCATCGCCCGAACACTTGACCGACAACGCGATCCGCTTTCGGGATGGTCGGCGTTCCTTTGGCCATTGCCGAGCCGTGCATGGGCGCGGACACTGCCGGAAAGTTCGGCGGGGGGATATGCCAGCAAATGATTGGAAGGTTGGTAGCGCAATTGTGTGCCCTATTGCAAATCGCTAAAATCAGCGCAATTTGTAATCCATGCCGGAGCACGCGTTACGCTTAACATTAGAAATGCTAGGAAATCCAGGTAAACACGATGAAACCAGCAATCGCCTATTTGCGCACATCGAGTGCCGCAAACGTAGGCGCCGACAAGGATAGCGAGAAGCGCCAGCGCGCTGCGATCGAAGCATTCGCCAAGCGTGGACGCCTCGAGGTGGTCGAGTGGTTCAATGATCCGGCTGTGAGGGGCTCAGACCCGATCGATACTCGTCCGGGCTTCAAAGCTCTTCTCGAGCGGATAGTGAGCAACGGCGTGCGAACGGTGATTGTGGAGGATGCAAGCCGCTTCGCCCGTCACCTACTCACGCAAGAGGCGGGGATTGCGCTGCTCGTGGGGCTCGGCGTTCGTGTGCTCACCTCGAGCGGCGATGATCTTACCGATAGCGACGATGAGTTCCGCGTCGCCATGCGGCAGATCATGGGCGTGTTCTCGCAACTCGAGAAAACTCGTCTAGTGAAGAAGCTCGCCGCTGCACGAGCACGGAAGCGCGCCGCCGGTGGTTACGCCGGAGGACAGCGCGGCCATGCTCATTTGCGGCCCGAGACGGTTGCGCTCGCCAAACGCTTGGCGCGAGGCAAGCGCCGGTCGCTGAGGCAGATATCCGCCGAACTCGCCGCTCAGGGCCATCTCAACGCGTTCGGGAGGCCATTTGCGGCCAAGAGCGTGAAGGCGATGATCGAATGCTAGGAGGATGATTGGTGTTGGAGCGAGCACCGTTCAGCGGATCAAGGCCGCGATGGCCGTGGTACATCAACAGTCCACAAAGGTCGCCAAGGCGATGCGGGCGGCCCCCGCTAAACGGATGGGCCAGCTTGGGCAGGACAAACGAACATGATCCTACTACTGCAAATCGTAGTTTGCCTCATTGCGGCCGTCGCTGGTGGGGTGAGGGCCGGAATGGTCACGACACGTCTCTTAGGGCCTAACAGCGATATCTCTCTGGTCATCACTGCGTTAAGCGCCATTGCTTGTGGCGTCGTCGCGTTCCTTATCTGGCATTGGGCTGAAGTAAGTATCGCGGTGCATTGATCCGGCGACCGGGGCAACGGCGCATATTAGCCAACGGCGCTGTCACACTAATCTCGGCGTTGGGCCTGCTATGAATCGCCGATGTGCAATCTCTCATATCACCGCCACCGCTTTCCAGCCGAGGTCATCCAGTATGCCGTCTGGCTGTATTTTCGATTTCCTCTGAGCTTTCGGGATGTCGAGGATCTGCTGGCCCAACGTGGCATCGATGTCTCCTATGAAACCGTCCGCCGCTGGTCGGTAAAATTTGGCCTTGCCTACGCCAGAAGGCTCAGAAGATCGCATCCACCCGCAGACACACGCTGGCATCTCGATGAGGTATTCGTCTCGATCAATGGCAGGAATATGTATCTGTGGCGCGCCGTAGATTGTGAAGGGGAGGTTTTGGATCTCCTGATCCAATCCCGAAGAAGCAAGAGCGCCGCACTGAAACTGATGCGGAAACTGCTCAAGGCACAGGGCTTCGCTCCAACCGCAGTGGTGACGGACAAACTGCCATCCTACGGTGCCGCGCTGAGCGATCTCGGAATGAAAGGCAAACACATCACGGGCGGACGCAGCAATAACCGGGCAGAGAACTCTCACCTGCCGGTTCGGCAGAGAGAACGACGCATGCAACGCTTCAAGTCAGCCGGTTCAGCCCAGAGATTTCTTTCAACACACGCCGCCATCTACAATACTTTCAACGTTCAGCGTCACCTGATCTGCCGTAAGACACTTCGCCAGTTTCGCAGCGAAGCTATGAGGAAATGGCGGGCAGTGACCGCTGCGGTTTAACAGGAGCAGTCGTTGCAAACATCTGCGGCCGTCAACTAGCAACGTGACAACACCCTCTGAGGCACCGCGATCTGGAAATACCAACCCTGCCGCCGCTGTTTCAGGTAACGAAAATCGGCCACGTTCCAGCCCCGCGCTAGCACACAGCACTAGTACACGCTGCTAGTACACGCTGCTAGTACACTGAGGCCCGTGGTTCAAGAAAAACTCGCGGCCGCAGCAGGTTAGTGCACCGAAAATTTCGGCTCCTAGTCCCCCAGCCAATTTTTTCAATAACCCATACGATACGCGCCGCGCCTTAGGCTCGGAACAGGCCCATGGAAAATGGGGCGCAGAACGACCCGGCTCGGCGCGGCGGGGTCTTCAGGTATTTCTTCAAGAGCAGTCGCAAATCATTGTCGTGCCGACTGTCGGCGATGGGCCATTAGGCGACATTGGCTGGCCCCTATCGAGACAATAAAGAGCCCCGCCGTAGGGCGAAGAGCGACGGGGCTAAGGCTGAGAGGTTTTGGATCGGCGTTCGCGCCAACCCTCACTCGGAAGTCACCGCGCTTAGATCGGTTTAACGGCGATTACTGGGCGCGCGGTCAGCGTCAACTACTTTGGGACCCCCACAAACAACGCACCCGTCAATTTGCCGTCTGCGCCGACGAGCGGCGCGTAGTTGGCGTCGTAGTTTTGGCCAAAGACGGTCGCGGGCCCTGTGTAGGAGCGTTTCTCCATCAGAGCTTTGTAAGCCGCGCTATTCTGCTCGAGCTTTGTGTTGACGGCGGACTTTCCTTTGTCCGTCAAGGTCGTGTTGGTTCGAACAAGGTCCTTCCCGTCATAGGAAAAGATAGACGCTTCGAGTTTGGTTTGGGCCGATGAAGCGCTGCTGACAAGCACCGTGACGGGCAACAACGCGGTCAGGATCAGGAATACTCTTCTGATATTTTTCATGGCACTCCTCCTTGGAGTACCCCCGCAATGGCTAGCGCTAGGTAGCGTGCCCTGCAGAGATGAGCTTACTCCGTTAGCGGACCTTATGCATCCCCTTTGGGTTGATGCCCGCTGAGAGGACCGCCGCCATGGGAGCCTATGTCCGACGGCCGAAAAGTTTGGGAGGCACTGGCATTTGAACGCGTCTCCCGGCGCAGACCGACGGGATGGCTTCCAGCACACGCCCAGGGGTGATCATCGAGCCGAGCACGATTGCGACGCGTGAAAATTCGACGCGCGTTTTTTGCCCGCACATGAATGCCAGATGAACGGCGAACGAGCTGAAATATGGCAAAGGTGCGGCGTTCCTCCGCACGCTGCCCATTCCATCGAATGTCATCGAATTTTTTAGAGCACCCGTAAAGACGGCGCCCTAACGCTGCAGCCGTTGACACGTGGGCCCTTCAAGCTGCTTCAGGTAATCAATGCTCCTCGACATGCCGACCGTCTCGCTCGTCTCCATCTCGGTGACGGCGATACTGGGTTTCATTCTCGTCTTCGCCTGGTGGCAGGAGGCCACGAGCACGCTCGCCGGCTGGTGGGGTCTTGCGCAGCTCGTCATGAGCCTCGGCATCATCATCGTTGTCGCCGCGCCTATCATCGGCAACAACGATATCCACGCCTTCGGGCAGGCCTGTATGATCCTGTCGGCCGCCATCATGTGGATGGCCGCGCGCTCGTTTGAGGGCCGTCGCGTGCGTGCGCTGTGGGTCTTCGCGGCACCTGCAATCTTCATGCTTGCCGATCTTGGCGACTACCTCGACGCCTTCGACCATCGGCTGACCGCAGTGTGCGCCGTGATGGCCGCCTTCAGCCTGGCAACCGCATATGAGCTTGGGCGCAACAGCAGCGAGCGGCTCATCTCGCGCTGGCCGGCCGTCGTCTTACTCATCGCTACAGCCATCGGCTATCTGGCGTGGCTTCCGCTGAGCATACGCATGCCGGTCCACGAGGCGGGCCTCGTGTTCGCCAGCACCTGGATGCCCTGGGTGATCTTGGTGGCGACGCTGGAGCGCGTCGCGCTCGCCTTCGTCGTGCTTGCGCTGGTCAAGGAGCGCGAGGAACTCAAGCAGCGCATCGATGCCCTGACCGACCCGCTGACCGGACTGCCGAACCGGCGCGCCCTGTTTGCGGCGGCCGAGCGGCTGCGCGAGCACAGCAAGTATCTCAAGGGCGACCCCATCTCGGTGCTCGTCTTCGACTCAAGAAGATCAATGACACCTTCGGCCACCGCTTCGGCGACCGCGTGCTGCAGCTCTTTGCCCGCACCATGTCGAAACGGCTCGAGACCGGCAGCATCGTCGGCAGGCTCGGGGGCGAGGAGTTCGCGGCCATACTGCCCGGCGCCGATCTGGCGACGGCTGGCGTCGCCGCGGAGCAGATCCGCACCGCCTTTGCCGGCGCGGCGGAGGTGCTCGACGGGATGCGCGTGGCCGGCACCGTAAGCATCGGCTGCGCCGCCAGCGACGACATCGATTGCGATCTCAACGGCTGTTCCATCGCGCCGACGGCGCGCTTTACACGGCGAAGAACGGCGGACGCAACCGGGTCGAGCTCATCAGCATGCACGAGGCGATCGACGCGACGGCGGCGCTGCTGAGCCCGGTGACACCCGCAGAGAGCGCGCAGATCGCTTCCGTCCTCGAGAAGAGGTCGCGCACCCGTCGATATCGATCGGCGCGTTGGTCCGAAACCGGCGGCTCGAGACCACGCCGCGGGGGCCCGGCGCTCTCCTGACCCCACACGCCCCAACGATGCTCCACAAGTCGTCCTGAGCGGTGTTGCCCGCAGCGCCCGCTGCTGAGCTAAGATGCTCGTGCGACCTGGGGGGCGGGAATGTTTGATCTTGAAGCCAGCGGCACGACCGTCCGCACCGAGCTGATCGCCGGGCTGACCACATACCTGACGATGGTTTACATCGCCTTCGTCAACCCGACGATCCTTGCCGCTGCCGGCATGGACAAAGGTGCGGTATTCGTCGCGACCTGTCTCGCCGCGGCCTTCGGCTCGGCACTCATGGGCCTTTGGGCGAACTATCCCGTGGCGCTCGCGCCGGGCATGGGCACGCCTACTTCGCCTACTCTGTGGTGAAGGGCCTCGGCGTGCCCTGGCAGACCGCTCTCGGAGCGGTCTTCTTGTCGGGCGTGCTGTTCTTTCTCGTGAGCGTCACGCCGCTGCGCGAATGGGTCATCAACAGCATCTCCAAGTCGATGAAGCTCGCGATCTCAGTTGGGATCGGATTCTTCCTGGCGTTCATCGGCCTGCAGGCGGCGGGCATCGTCGCCGCCGATCCCACGACGCTGGTGAAGCTCGGCGATCTGAAGACGCCGCAAGTGGGGATCGCGGTGGCCGCGTTCATGCTGATGGCAGCGCTCGAAGCGCTCAAAGTTCGCGGCGCCATCCTGATCGGGATTCTCGCCGCGTTCATCGCGAGCCTCGCGCTCGGTCTCACACCCTTTGCCGGCGTCGCATCGATGCCGCCGTCGATCGCGCCCGTGCTCCTGCAGATGGACATCCCCGGCGCGCTCGACCTCGGACTCGGGGCGATCGTGTTCACGTTCTTCTTCGTCGTCTTCGATAACACCGGCACGCTGATCGGCGTCGCCAATGCCGCCGGCCTCATGGCTCCCGACGGGACGCTCCCCCGCATCGGACGGGCGCTCGCCGTCGACTCGACCGCCGCCATGGTCGGCGCCGCGCTCGGCACCTCTACGACGACGAGCTACGTCGAGAGCGCAGCCGGTGTGAATGCCGGCGGACGCACGGGGCTCGTCGCGGTCACCGTCGCGGTGTTGTTCCTCGCCACGCTGTTCCTTGCGCCGCTCGCCGGATCGATTCCCGCCTACGCCACCGCCCCGGCGCTCATCTTCGTAGGCTGCCTGATGATGGCGGCGGCGCGCGAGATCGACTATGAGGACGCGACAGAATACGTCCCGGCGGCAGTGACGATCCTGCTGATGCCCCTCACCTATTCGATCGCAGACGGCATCGCCTTCGGCTTCATTGCCTACGCCGCGATGAAGCTGTTGTCGGGGCGCCACGGCGAGCTTTCAGCGGCGATCGCCGGGCTCGCCGCCCTCTTTGTCCTTAAGTTCGCATTTTTGTGACGGGCGCCGCCCGCCTTTGCCGAGCGGCTGGACGGCCCCTAAGATGGCCCCAAATG
>CAXMLT010000701.1:0-1656 GCA_964194245.1 uncultured Hyphomicrobium sp. | reverse complement strand
CGGCAGCCGCCATGGTGCCGGCCAGCATAGACCTCGAGATCCACTTGCGCGGAGTACGCACTACCAACCGCCGCGATGCCCCATTGCCGGGGCTCGTCCTTTGTTGAACGGCGGGAGTGTCGCAAGAGGGGGTAAACGAACCCCTTCCCTTCGCGGACAGGCGTTGACGCCTCGGCAACGGGCTGCCGGCGCTACTTCACGTATCGCCAGTAGTCGCCCTTGTCGGTCGCGACCTTCTTGAGGTTCGGCAGGCGCAAGTCGGGCGGTCGCAAACCGTTGAGGACCAGCTTGCCGATATCCTGCAGGAGCTTGTTGTTCTGCGCATAGCCCGAGTGGTTGATCGCGAAGGCATCCGTGCTGGCATCCGTCACGTCAATGGTGTCGATGCCGGGCAGCACCAGCGGGCCGCCCGCCGGCACGTCGCCCGCGCGATAGTTGCCCCAGAAGTTGCGCGACACCAGAAGCGCACGGTCGTTGGAGGAGGCATAGAGCGTCACGCCCTTGGCGAAGCCTTTGATCGCCTGCGCGAGGTTGGTGAAGTTGTCGGCGTCAACGTCGGGTGCGGCGAGGATCACCTGGCTGATGGTGACGCCCGGAGGTGCCGACGACTTCATGTCGCGCAGTACGTCCATCACCGGCTGGTTGCCCATGCTGTGGGCGATGATGCTCACCGACTTAGCGCCGGTCTCCTTGACCACCATCTCGAGGAACTGCCGCAGATAAGGCTCCGACGCCTGCGCGCTCTCGCGATCGTAGGTGTAGCTCGCGACCCCTCCGCCGGACGGCCAGCTATAGAGGAACGCGGCGCCGTCGAACTCGAGGTCGTAGGCGATTTGCGCCGTGCGGTAGAGCGCGTTGTCGAAGGACGTGTTGTAGCCGTGCACGAAGACGATCGCGTGATCCTTGAAGCGCTGCGACGGCTTGAGCCGCGCCTTCACCAGCGCCAGGAACTGCTCTTTCGTGAGCGCCTTTATCTCCTTGATGGTGAAGTGTTGCTTGGGGTCCTCCTTCTGCTCGTAGATCGTTACGTCGAAGTAGGGGATCTTCACCGCCCAGGGCCGCTCCACCTGTGGGACCTGGTGCACCTTGGGGACCGTTATGAACGCCTGGCCTAGCTGCAAACGGCGGCCGCGGTCAGAGCCGAACATGAGCCGTTGGGCGTTGGGCTCGACCGCGCGATCGGTGCCGTAGAACACCGGGACGACGTCCCAGTCCTTCTGCTCCTCGGCCGCGCCGGCCGCGGCAACCGGCGGGGCTGAGGGCGCAGCGGCCATTGGCGGCGGCGGAGCCTTTGCGGCATCGGGAGGCGCCGCGCCACCCGACGGCGGCGGTGGCGCAGCGCCGGGCTTCGCCATTGTCACGGCTGCCGGCGGCTTGGGCGCGGCCTGCAATTTTCTCGGCTGGGCTGCTCCTTCGGCGGCAGCCCTGCTTCTTGCTTCCTCGTCCTGCGCGGCGCGTCTCGCCTCCTCGGCCTGGGCTCGTGCCGCTTCGGCGTCATCCGCCGGCGCGACGGGCGCAGCAGCTTGCGGTGCCACCGGTACGGGCGCCGCGGGAGCGGGGGCGGCTGGGGTCTGCAAAGTCGGGCTGAGGCTCGGCGTCCCCAAATTGGCGGGGGGCGGCGAGATGGCGGCCGGGGGGAAGGGGGGGCCCCCCCCC
>CAXMLT010000700.1:0-4887 GCA_964194245.1 uncultured Hyphomicrobium sp. | reverse complement strand
GTTGTAGGCGTGGTAGTCGCCGGTCGCGTGAGCCTCGATGCGATCTAGCCGACCCTTGAGATCGCGGCAGATGCGAGCGACCTCTTCGAGCTTGCTCTCCTTGGCACGCTGTTCGTTTTGCTGGAAGGCGTGCAGTCGATGGTCTTGCCCCGCGGTCTCGTGAATCTCTGCCACCTTGGCGGCAAGCTCACTGACTTCACGCGCCAGTATGCGATGGCCCGCCTGAAGCTGATCGAACTTAACCGCCGTCTCAGCGATGAAGCCATCCCGCTCGGATGTTGAGACGGGCGGGTCGATGATTCCCTGCGATGCGAAAGCCTTGGCAGTACGCAGCGTCACGAGCTTCGGTGTGCCGTCCGTCATGTCCGCCTCCGAATCGTTCGAACAACTGATCGTAGACGGATGACTTCGGACGACTACGACACGGCACGAGTTGCCCCCACTATACACAGTTTGACGTCGGACGATTGGAAGGGCCCCCAGCAGACGGTCGGCAGCGACGGTGGTGGCGGTCCCCACCAGGGCGGGTGACGTCAACCAAATTCAACCTTGCGGCTTAGCCGAGCAGTAAGAAATCTCGCGCAGTCTGACGAGGCTGGAGAACGTCCGAATTCGGACACCTCCGGTAATTGATCGCATGAACTTCGGTGTCTATATCTGAAATAGCTAGTTGGTCTCAGACACAGGAGCCAGGGCGCGATGAATACGAACGCGAACGAGGGCACGACCACATCAGGTGGCCCTCCCTGAAGCCAAATTGTTGGCTCAAGGGGTCCCGCTCTATCTGCGGATAGCCGGCCTTGTGCTGCGCACACTGTTGATTGGTATCTTCGTGGTGCTGGTGGCACACGTCAGCAGTCCGCTGAATGAGACAATCTGGTCGGTCTATGAGACGCCTGGGGATCTCATCAGAGTTGTCGTGGGATTGGTCGCGTGCCTTTGGATGCTGATCCACGTTTTCAAGTTACCCCAGGACGCCGAGGCGTATCGGGTCTGGACGTACCTCGGCCTTGTCGTTGTGCCCGTCGTCTTGGTGTGCGTTATCGTCTTCTGGTAACGGTCTCGCCGGCGCTGATCAGGTCGCTGAGCATTACTGGGCCAGCAGAGGTCACCGCTTGGACAGGTGCCAGTTGCGCATCCCGAAGGCTATTGCGAACGCGCTTAAAGCGCCCTGGTCGCGCTCGCCGAACTTGGCCGCGTTGATGACGGCATTGGCCAGCGCGTCGCGCACGCTCCTCCACTCCTCGGGATCGGCCGGCGCTGGATCGAGGCCCAGCTTGCGGCATGCGTCCTCGTAAGCCAGCTGGAGCACCGTAAGCTCCTCTGGTCCAAAACTCGATTCGTACGACCGAAAGCGAGATATGGCGCGACCCCGTCAGTTGGGAGACCAATAGCCCGCAATCGAGGTTTGGCCTACGATTTCCTGACCGTCCGCGCCGACCAGGCGAAGCTGGGTCCCGCTTACGCCGCAGCTCCTGCGCTTCCTGCGCTATTTTCGTTCTTGCGCGCGGCGCAGGGCGGCGGCGAGTGCGTTTTCGACCGGCGGCTCTGACGTTTGACGCGGAGGCGACGCGCTGCTGCGCTGCATCGGCGCGGACTCGGGCGATCGAGCCCTGGCGCCGCCCGAAGTGTCGATCGCGCCCGACTTCATCGTCAGCGCGATGCGCTTCCTTGCCACGTCGACGTCCTTCACCCGTACCTTGACCACGTCGCCGGCCTTCACGACCTCGCGCGGGTCCTTGACGAAGCGGTCGGACAGCTCCGAGACATGCACGAGCCCGTCCTGGTGCACGCCGACATCGACGAAGGCGCCGAACGCCGCAACATTCGTCACGACGCCCTCGAGCTGCATGCCGGGCTTCAGGTCCGCGATCTTGTCGATGCCCTCCTGGAATTTAGCGGTCTTGAACTCGGGCCGCGGGTCGCGCCCGGGCTTCTCCAGCTCGGCCAGGATGTCGGTCACGGTGGGGATGCCGAACGCCGTGTCGGCGAAGTCCGCCGGCTTCAGCGACTTGAGGAATGCCCTGTCGCCGATAATCGATTTGAGCGGCCGCTTGGTCGCCTCGGCGATCTTCTCGACCACCGTGTAGGCCTCGGGATGCACTGCGGACGCATCGAGCGGGTTCTTGCCGTTCATGATGCGCAGGAAGCCCGCCGCCTGCTCGAACGCCTTGGCGCCGAGGCGCGGAACCTTCTTCAAGGCGACGCGGCTCTTGAAGGCGCCGTTCTCGTCGCGGAAGGCGACGATGTTGGAGGCAAGCGTCTGATTGAGGCCCGACACGTGCGCCAGCAGTGGCACCGAGGCTGTGTTGACGTCGACGCCGACCGAGTTGACGCAATCCTCGACCGCCGCATCGAGCGAGCGCGCGAGACCGCTCTGGTCGACGTCGTGCTGATATTGCCCGACGCCGATGGCCTTGGGCTCGATCTTGACGAGCTCGGCCAGCGGATCCTGCAGCCGCCGCGCAATCGACACCGCGCCGCGCAGGCTGACGTCGAGATCGGGAAACTCCTTGGCCGCCAGCTCGGAAGCCGAATAGACCGACGCACCGGCCTCCGACACCATCGCCTTGGTCAGCTTCAGCTCCGGCATCTTGGCCATCAGCTCGGCGACGAGCTTGTCGGTCTCGCGCCCGGCCGTGCCGTTGCCGACGCTGATAATGTCCACCTTGTGCTTCATGCACAGCGACGCCAGGGCGGCGAGCGAGCCCTGCCAATCGCGCTTGGGCTCGTGCGGGTAGATCGTCGTCGTGGCGACAAGCTTACCGGTCTGGTCGACGACGGCGACCTTGACACCGGTGCGGATGCCTGGATCAAGGCCCATGGTCGTCCGCGGGCCTGCCGGCGCCGCGAGCAACAGATCCTTCAGGTTGTTGGAGAACACGCCGATCGCCTCGGCGTCCGCGCGCTCCTTCAACCGCGTCAGCAGACCGGAGTGCAGCGACCCCGCGAGCTTGTCCTTCCACGCGATGCGCACGGTCTCGCCGAGCCACGCATCCGCCGGGCGCCCGCGATCCGCGATGCCGAAGCTGGACTTGATGCGCGCCTCGGCCGGATGCGGCTTGCCCGCCTCGTGCGCAACGTCGAGATCGAGGGAGAGGATACCCTCGTTCATGCCGCGCAGCATGGCGAGAGCGCGATGCGACGGCATGTCCTTGATGCGCTGGCCGAACTCGAAATAGTCGGAGAACTTCGCGCCTTCCTCGCTCTTGCCCTTGCGCACGGCGGATTTCAGGTCGCCCTCGGTCCACAGCCATTCGCGCAGGCCGCCGACCAGCGCGGGCGTCTCGGCGATGCGCTCGATGAGGATGTGGCGTGCGCCTTCCAGCGCGGCTTTGGCGTCGGCAATGCCTTTGCCGGCATCGACGAAGCGGCCGGCTTCCGTCTCGGGATCGAGCGAAGGGTTCTTGAGCAGCGCCTCGCTCAGCGGCTCGAGCCCCGCCTCACGTGCGATCTGCGCCTTGGTCCGCCGCTTCGGCTTGAACGGGGCGTAAAGGTCCTCCAGCTCGACTTTGGTCCCCGCGCCGTTGATGGAGCGCGCGAGCTCGGGCGTGAGCTTGCCGAGGCCGTCGATCGTCTTCAGGACCAGCGCGCGGCGATCCTCCAGCTCGCGCAGGTAGCCGAGCCGCTCCTCGAGCTTGCGCAGCTGCGTGTCGTCGAGGCCGCCCGTCTTCTCCTTGCGGTAGCGGGCGATGAACGGCACGGTGGAGCCTTCGCCCAGCAGCTCTACGGCCGCCGCCACCTGCGGGACGCCCACGCCAAGCTCCGCCGCGATGCGCTGGTTGATTTTATCCATGCTTCCTCCCTCTGCCACATCATGCCGATTGCAAAGCGAACCATCGCGCCCGCTCGAGCACGCAAACGCAAGGCTGCTTGGGCATCGGACCGAAGATAGCAATTCCCTGCGGCTCGGTGCACTGGGTCCCTGCCTCCGCGGGGATGACGCCAGTTGGATGCGTATTCCTCACCACAAACGTCACCCCGCGCAGCCGGGGCCCAGGTCACTTCTCCGCGAAGGTGTGGCGGGCCACTCAAGTGCCGGTGCCGCGCCACATCTGGCGCATGCGGGCGCCGATGTCGATCGTGGCCAGGGTGCGCTGGGCCCCGGGCTGCGATCCGCGGCCGGACCCCAGCCACGATCTCGGCTCGAAATGACCGGCGATGCCCGCCGGGACGAAGCGCGTGCGCGACGCATAGAGGTGCTTGTCGCCGCGTCGGGCCTGCTGATGCACGTAGAAGCGTTGCGGCAGCAGGAGCAGCAGCTGGTCCTTGGCGCGGGTCATGGCGACGTACAGCAGGCGCCGCTCCTCCTCGATCTCCTCGGCACTGCCGGTCGCCATGTCGGAGGGGATGCAGCCGTCGACCACGTTGAGCACGAAGACGCATCTCCACTCCTGGCCTTTGGCCGAATGGATGGTGGAGAGGATGAGATAGTCGTCATCGAGCAGGGGCACGCCGGCTTGGTCGCTGGTCGCATCTGGAGGATCGAGGGTTAGCTCGGTCAGGAAACGCTCGCGCGATGGATAACCACCGGCAATCTGCTCAAGCTGGACCAGATCGGCGCGACGGGTATTGGCGTCCTCATGGATCCGGTCGAGATGCGGCTCGTACCAAAGACGGGCGCGCTCCAGCTCCGCAGGCCAGCCTGCACGACCCGAGCGCAAGTCAGTGACGATCTCGACGAAGCTGAGCCATTCGTCGCCGCCGCGAGGAGGAGCGGGAGCATTGGCCAGCGCCGAAATGGGGTCTGCGGCGTTGGACATATGGTCGAGCACGCGTTGCGCCGAAGTGGGTCCAACACCGGGAATAAGGTGCAAAAGTCGAAACCCGGCGACGCGGTCGCGCGGGTTCTCGACGAAGCGGAGCAAAGCAAGCATATCCTTGATA
>CAXMLT010000699.1:0-1909 GCA_964194245.1 uncultured Hyphomicrobium sp. | reverse complement strand
TTCCTACCAACTCCGCGACGGCACCTCGGCGCCATCCTGAAATCCGGAGGGCCGGATGCGCTCATCAGCTCTCTTTGCGCCATAAGGGGGGACAAGTTGCTGGCCGCATCATGACAACTCGCCACGACGGAAACTTGCAATTGATGCTCTGTTGGGTCGCAGTGGCCCTTCTACTTGGAGGGCAAGCATCGTCGGCGGATCCTCAGACGGTAGCGGGCGTTTGGAAACAAATCGACCCGGACACTGGCAAAGTCGGCGCGCTCGTAACGTTTACGGAGACCGGAGGTGTTTTCAAAGGTGCGTTCTCGAAACTGTATCTCGACCCTGGCGACGACCCCAATCCGCTTTGCCGCAAGTGCCCGGGAAGCCAGCGGGGCAAACCATTACTAGGCCTCGTTTTCATTGATGAAATGAGGCGCTCCGGATTGAAGTATGACGGCGGCACAATACTCGATCCCGAGACCGGCACGTCCTATAGCGCAAACATGAAGCTCAGCCCTGACGGCAACACGCTCACGGTGCACGGCTACGTCGGCATACCGCTATTCGGCCAGAGCCAAACCTGGAAGCGGGCCCAATGATTCTCGCGCGCTATGCATGCCCTGTCGCTCTGTCACGAAGAGGCCCGGCTCCAGTGCCCCAAGGCCTCCTCGGCCAGCTCACATTTCCATTTCGCCGGAACGCCGCGATAACCCCCAGCACCACCGCCGTCAGCGACCCTTACCTCGGAGGAGTCGAGCGTGGCTCCGCGGAAGAAGCCGACAATTACGCTCCCGCCTCACGTTCGGTGCGTTAGGTCTAGAGGGCGCGAGTATTTCTACTTCCACGTCGCGCGCGGCACGAAGGCCGAGCAAAAGGCCGTTCGTCTGCCCGATGACCCGCGCCTGCCGGAATGGTGGGAGGCCTACCGGCGGCTGATCGATGAGCCTGAGCAGCGGCCCCGAAGGAGAAGCTTCGATCGTTGCGTCGAGGAGTACAGGGGGAGCCCGGAGTTTAAGGGGCTCTCGACGTCGACCAGGCGTGACTACGATCGCTATCTCAGCATCATCCGCTCAACGTGGGGTGGCCTAAAAGTCGCCGGGCTGATGCCCGCGCACGTCCTCAAGCTCCGCGACAAGCATCAACGAACGCCAGCTGCCGCGAATGGATTGATACGCAGTCTCTCGGCCCTCATCTCCTGGTCAGTGCCGCGGGGCTACCGCACTGGCAATCCGTGCGAGCACGTGCGCAAGCTCGCCATCGGAGATGGGTGGGAGGCGTGGCCGTGGGAGATGATCCAGCTGCTCGAGCGCCACGGGCCGCCCTGGATGTGGCAAGCCGCTGCGCTCGCTCTTTACACCGGCCAGCGGCAGGCCGACGTCCTCGGAATGACCCGCGCGAAGGTTCGCAACGGTCTCATCGAGGTGAAGCAGGAAAAGACTGGCCGCGAGCTCGTCATCCCAGCGCACCGTCGGGCTCCTCGGGCACTCCCCCTTTGTTTGGCCGCGGGGCTTGAGGCTCTTCCGACAACATCTCGGGCGCAAATTCCATTTCGTGCAGGACGCCCCCAGAGTCGATCCACTGGCATAGGACCTGGCCGGTGTGCGTGATCGCCTTGACCGTCATTGGAGGGCTGCCGGAGTTCAACAGGACAATGTTTCCAACCATGAGCGGCATGCTGCACCTCACTTAGTCTTGCCGACGAGCTTGCTGCTGCTGGGCAGGTAGCCATGCTGTTTCAAATGATCGGTGAGCAACTTCTCGATCAGAGAGGTGAGCGTCCTGTGATCATCAGCCGCCGCCCGATCCGCCAGATTCTTAAGTTCTGGGCTGATCCGCAGGTTGAGCTGATGAGACTTCTTTAGGGGCATTGTAAAGGCGCCGCCTTGACAGGGACAAGCTGCTAGCTATATAAAGGCATCGCCTATAC
>CAXMLT010000698.1:0-2521 GCA_964194245.1 uncultured Hyphomicrobium sp. | reverse complement strand
CAAACACCGTGATCGAGCCCACGCCCTCGATGCGGCTCAAGGCGTCGACGACGTTGATGGTGGCGTAGTTCGAGATGAACAGCGTGTCGCGCGACTGGTCGGGCGAGTACATGTGCACGACCATCATCAGGTCGGGCGAAGCCTTGGCGACAGTGACGCCGATGTTGCGCACGTCCGCAGGGAGCCGCGGCAGCGCGATCGACACGCGGTTCTGCACCTGCACCTGCGCAATATCGAGGTTGGTGCCGAGATCGAACGTGACCGAGATCGAGAAGCGCCCGTCGACCGTGGAGTTCGACGAGATGTAGAGCATGTGCTCCACGCCGTTGATCTGCTGCTCGAGCGGCGAGGCGACGGTATTGGCGACGACCTCGGCGGACGCGCCGGGATATTGGCCGGTCACGTTGATGACGGGCGGCGCGATCTCGGGATATTGCGCGATCGGCAGCCGGCCGATCGATACAAGGCCGAGGATCACGATCACGACCGAGATCACGGCGGCAAAGATCGGACGGTCGATGAAGAAGTGCGAGATGCGCATCGCGCTACCGATCAGTTCAAGCGGATGGAGGAGGTATCTTTGACGCCGGTGTCGGCGGTGGCCTGCTGGGGAGTAACCTTGGAGCCGGGGCGCACGCGCATCAGGCCGTTGACGATGACGAGATCGTCGGCGCGTACGCCCGACTTGACGACGCGCAAGCCGTCCGAGAGCTGCCCGAGCGTCACGTACTTCGGCGTCGCGACGTTGTCGTCGCCAACCACGTAGACGAACTTGCGCACCTGCTCGGTGCCGATTGCCGCATCGGGCAGAAGCAGCGCTTCCGCCGGCGCCGCAACCGTGATCTGGACGCGGCCAAACATGCCGGGCGTCAGGCGCCCGTCCGCGTTCTCGAACTCGGCGCGGCCACGGATGGTGCCCGATGAGCGGTCGATGGCATTGTCGACGAAGTCGATCTTGCCGTCGCGCGTGAACTTGTCCTCATCGATCAGCTTCAAGCGCACCGGGAGCGTGATGCCGCGGTTGGCGCTGTGAGCGCCCGCCTCGGTGGCGAGGCGCACGTAGCGCAGATAGGACGCCTCATCCATGGTGAACTCGAAGCGGATGGGATCGACGGAGGCGATGGTGGCGAGCAGCGTCGTGCCGGCCGCGCCGCCGGTCACGAGGTTGCCGATGGAGACGCGCCGGTCGCCGATGCGGCCGGAGATGGGCGCCTTGAGCTCGGTGAACTGCAAATCGAGCTCGGTCTGGCGGACGGCCGCCTCCTGGGCGGAGACTGCAGCGGTGGCGACGCGCTTGGCCTGCAAGCGCTGATCGAGCGCCTGCTGCGTGATGGTCGTCCCGGTGCGCAAGCTCTCGCCGCGCGCAAGGTCGGCTTCGGCGAAGGCGAGGTTGGCCTTGGCCTGCTCGACGGCCGCCTTGGCCTGGTCGAGCGAGGCCTGGAACGGACGCGGGTCGATCGTAAAGAGCGGGTCGTCCGTCTTCACGAGCTGGCCGTCGGTGAAGTGAATCGTCTGCAGGTAGCCGGAGACGCGCGCGCGCACCTCGACATAGTCGAAGGCGATGAAGCGGCCGACATACTCGTCGTGCTCGGCGACAAGCTTCTTTACCGGCTTTGACACGGTGACCTGCGGAGGCGGGGGCGCTGCATTCTGCGCCTGCGTCTGCGACTGCCCGCACCCGGCGGCCAAAGCCAGGGCCGGTAGAAGCGCGAGGAAAGCAAGGCGAGCTGGGGTTGACCGGGGCATGAGGAACCTTGCAGGCGGAATTGAAACTTAGCTGGGGGGCTATCGGAGGGCTTTCGCGTTTCGCGATTGTCAGCCCGCCGGCGCAACGGTTAGCACCGAAACGAGGTCGCGGAGGTCTGCCGGAGTTTCGAGATTAACGCAGTTCACACAGCCCAATTTGGCCGCGTCGGTGCCCGCAACTCTTCCCCGGTCCATGGAGCCGCCTCACTGACTGCTGCAGTGCAAAACGAGGGGCATGACAACGCCCGCACGTCGTGTTACTGAGCGGTAGCATGTCCTCGTATACTGACCGGTAACACCCTAGTCAAGAGGCCTATTGGATGCTTTCCTCCTCGGGTCCCGCAGCGCCCATATTGCCGCCGCGCGACCGCATTCTGGCTGCCGCCCGGGAGCTCTTCTATCGCCACGGCATCCGCGCCGTGGGGGTCGAGACGATCGCGGAGGCGGCCGCCACGAACAAGATGACGCTTTACCGGCATTTCGGTTCCAAGGACGAGCTCATTGCGGCCTACCTCACCCAGCTCGCCAAGGAGGGCGACGAGGTCTGGGAGGGGCTCGCCCGCACCTATCCCGGCGACCCGCACGCGCAGCTCGAGGGCTGGGTCAAGTACGTCGAGCGGATCCTTACCGACAGCGGCGACCGCGGCTGCGCCATCGCCAATGCGGCTGTGGAGCTGCGCGAGAGCGGGCATCCGGCGCGCCAGATCATCGATGACTACAAGACGCGCAAGCGCGAGCGGCTCCTGGGGCTGTTCCGCGACTGTCTCTTATACAC
>CAXMLT010000697.1:0-4682 GCA_964194245.1 uncultured Hyphomicrobium sp. | reverse complement strand
GTCATCGAGCAGGATGTCGATGCGGCTCGCCTCGCCGTATCTCACCTCTCGCCGCAGCGTCTCGTAGCCGGCGAGTGTCTTGATGCGGCTCGAAGCGATCGCCTCGGCGACGAGCTTGTTCGGGTGCCCGGTGTTGATGCCGACGAGAGCGGGGCCATGCCCGAGGTCCGCCTCCACCATCTCCCACGTGTGCGCATACTTGCGCGTCTGGCTGTCGCTCCGCGATAGCCACACGCGCGAGCCGGGCGCTGTCAGACCCAGCATAGACCCGGTGTTGGGGCAGCTCGCAGTGACGGTCTCGCCGCTGTCGAGGGCGACGTCGGCGAGGAAGCGCTTGTAGCGCTGGAGGAGCCGACCGCGCTCAAGGGTCGAGGGGAATCGCATGCGGCGAGGCTAGGGGCCGCGCCCGCGCGTCCGCAACGGCAATTTGGCTGCGGGGCGTCTCGTCGCGCCACCCTGCCGGTGCTAGACCTTGGCGGCGCGAGGCTACGGAGGTTCCATTGGCCGAGGAAAAGATCGTCACGGCCGCACTGCTGGTGATCGGCGACGAGATCCTTTCCGGGCGTACGGCCGACCGGAATATCCACTACGTCGCCGGGCACATGACGCGCGTCGGCATCCGCCTCAAGGAGGTGCGCGTCGTGCCCGACGAGGAGGACGCGATCGTCGGGGCCGTGAACGAGCTGCGCGCGCGCTACACCTACCTCTTCACCACCGGCGGCATCGGACCCACGCATGACGACATCACGGCGGATGCGGTTGCGAAGGCGCTGGGGGTCGGCATTGGTCACGACGAGCGCGCGCTCGCGCTGCTGCATGCGTTCTTCGCCAAGCGCAAGCTCGAGCCGACGCCCGCGCGGCTGCGCATGGCGCGCATCCCGCACGGGGCGTCGCTGATCCGCAACGCGATCTCGGTCGCGCCGGGCTTCAGAGTGGAGAACGTGATCGTGCTCGCGGGCGTGCCGGAGGTCATGCAGGTGATGCTCGACGACATCACTCCTCAGCTCGACACCGGCGCGGTGATGCAGACGACGACCATCAAGCTTAATCGCGCAGAGGGCGAGGTCGCGGATATCTTCGCCGCGCATCAAAAGACGTTTCCCGATGTTACGATGGGAAGTTATCCGTCGTTCAGCGACGGGCGCATCAGCACGCAACTCGTTCTGCGCTCGCCAGATTCCGCGCGGCTCAGCGCCGCGACGAGCGCGCTCGAGTTGATGTTGCGAGAGAACAAACTTCTCTAAGTCATTCAGCGGCCATGCGTCGCAGCGACCGATATGTCGCATCGACCTGCCTTTCTAATCCCCGCTTCCTGCTGCACGTTGCACCGCATTCGGGGGGCGCCCGCGCGGAACGAACAATTTCGCGCGGCGTTCACGCCGATGTTTTGAAACAGCGTGGAGTGATGATGGTGATGAGCAAAACCAACCGGGCGGAGCGCGTTCGCCTGGTGTGCATCGGGTTGAGTGCGTCCGCGCTCGCCGCGATGGCCCTGACCGTCAATTTCGCAACGCCGACCGAGGCGAAGACGCCGGGATCGACGTATTGCTACTACGGTGTCTGCCACCGAGTGAAAACCATCGACGAGACGAAGGCGCTGGTCGGCGTCGAGGAGACGATCACCGCCTCCCATTACGACGACTGCAAGCACGACCGCTACAATCCGTGCGGGCTCACCTCATCGGGCGAGCGCTTCTATGCCGACCGTCCCGACAACACCGCAAGTCCGATTTATCCCGACGGCACGATGCTTCTCGTGTGGAGTCCGGACACGGGCCGCGCGCTCGTCGTGCGCGTGAACAACGCCGGCCCCTACTGGGGCGACCGCACGCTCGATCTGTCGCGCGCCGCGGCCGACCGGCTGG
The DNA here is from genome assembly GCA_964194245.1 of uncultured Hyphomicrobium sp. Taxonomy (GTDB): domain Bacteria; phylum Pseudomonadota; class Alphaproteobacteria; order Rhizobiales; family Hyphomicrobiaceae; genus Hyphomicrobium_A. The sequence goes on along the minus strand of CAXMLT010000697.1, from coordinate 2,817 downwards.
GCTACGAAGGTGCCGGCATCGGCAAGCTGCAGGTGCGCGTGATCAAGGCGCCGGAGCCCGAGGAAGCCGTGTACGTCGAGAACCGCACCTACTTGCCGGTTCCGGGCGATATCGGCCGCTACTCGTCGCTCGATGCGGCGGAGCAGGGCATGGCAGTAGCGATGGCGCTGCAAGCCTCCTCCGCCTCGCCGATGGCGCCGGTTACCGCCGCCAACACGTTCACGTCGCATGACACCGAGCAGCTCGTGGCCGAGGCGCCGCAGGCGCTCGGGCGCGCGACAATGGCGCTTGCCGCGGCTGACACCATGATGACGACCGGCTCGCTCGGCCTGCTGACGCAGAGTATGCGCCCGCTGCATCCCGCGGTGCAGACGGTTGCCTCTCTCGATCTTCGGCGTGACATGAAGCAGAGCGAGTGGGGCGAGGATGCCGCGCCTTCGGAGCAGCAAAGCGCTGGGGCGGAGGCGAAGGTTGCCGCTGCCGAGCTCCCGAAGGCCGAGCCTCCAAAGGCCGAAGTTGCGAAGGTCGAGCCTCCGAAGGCGGAAGTCGCTGCGGCCGGTGCCGCGAAGGCTGAAGCTGCGAAGCCCGAAGCTCCGAAAGCGGAGCCCAAGCAGATCGCGGCCAACGACGACGAGGACGAGAAGCCCGCGAAGAAGCGCGCCGTGCCTCGCGATGACGACGAGAGGCCGCAGCGCTCGCGCAAAGCGCAGGCCCGCTACGAGCGCCCCTCGCGCAACGAGCGCGCTTACGAGCGCCCGCGCCTTGCCTCCTCGGAGCAGGTATTCCGTGCAGCCCCGCGTGAGCGGACGGCCGAGCAGGTCATGTCGGCTGGCATCCGCGCGGAGGCTTCTTCCAGCCTCTAATTGCGATCAGATCCTGAGCGAGGCGGGCGGGCTCAAACCCCGCCCGCTTTCGTTTTCGACCGGCGGGAAGAGTTCGAACTCTGCCTCCAGCGCATCGAGGAAGCTCGCGACGAGATCGAGCAGCACGCCAAGCGGCGCGCGCTTGGCGACAAGGAAGGCCTCGTTGGCGGCTACGGGCGCGGCATCGGAGAGGCCCACGGCGTCCGGCTCGATGAGCCCGCGCCCGCGCATGTATGCGGTTAGGTCGTCGCCGGTGTCGAAGTCCTCGCCCGAAAGGTCGGCGCATTCGGCCACCGCATCGACGAGCGTCGCTGTGCCGGCCACGTAGAGCCGCGCGACCGGGTGGAAGCGCTCGTTCTCGGTAGCGACCGTCACCGCCCACTCGCGGGCCATGAGTAGGCGTGCGAGCAGGGCGAGCTCGTAGGTGCGGATCTTCTCGATGGCCTCGCGGCGGCTGGCGCGGAATTCGACGAGCTCGGCCTCTTCGCGCGGGGGCGTGTCCGACGAGAGGCAGAGCACGCCGGTCAGGTCCTCGCCGGCGGCGAGCGCGGCGTCGAGGTGCTCGGCCAGCAGATAGACGCTGGCGGGTGCCGGCCGTAGCCGCTTTAGCGGATCGTTGCTCAAGTGCGTCCCCGTTTCCTATTCGTCATTCCGGCGCAGGCCGAAACCCACGCAACTCTCGACGAACGCTTGGCTGGGTGTCGTGGGTTTCGGCCTCGGCCGGGATGACGTCAGTTGGGGCTCTCATCCAACCACGTGACAGGTGGCATCTGCCGGTTATCGTTCGCCATTCTCCAGTGACGCTCTGCGTGCGCTTGAAGCAAGTCACTGGGCGTTGGCAGATAATCATGTAGCCATAGGCCGCGTTCAAATGGCAGTTGCGCCCGGCGAAAAACGTCTCGCAGCAATTCCATGTTGCCTTTCTCCCCCTCACGAACACCCGCTCGTGCCGCCGCAGGTATCGCACTTGAGGCACGTGCCGTTGCGCACGAGCGTGAAGTTCCCACACTCGCGGCAGGCCTCGCCCTCGTAGCCGCGGATGCGCGCCTCCGCCCGGCGGTCGGCCTCGCGCCCCTTCACCGATACCTGCGTGCGCGAGATTGTGGTGCGCGCGTAGAGCATCCCGGTCTCGGGCTTGAGGGCGGTCGCGCCTTCCGTCATCGGAAACACTGCGGTGTCGCTCTCCACGGCGGGGAACGACGTCGCCTCATCGCGCAGCGGTGTCACGGACGTCTCGATCTGCTGCTGCCGGCCGCCCGACGCGACGCGCAGGTTGCCGCGGATCAGGCCCTTCGACACGACCTTGCTGACGCTGTCGGGCAGGTCGAGGTCGAGCGCCTCGTCCGTCGCCGCGTCGGAAGAGCCGAGCCCGGTGCCGCCCACGATCTCGCGCGGATCGACGTGCGCGAGGTCGTTGCGCCCGAGGTAGGAGACCGCCAGCTCGCGGAAGATATAGTCGAGCACGGAGGTCGCGTTCTTGATCGTCTCGTTGCCGGTCACGAGGCCCGCCGGCTCGAAGCGCGTGAAGGTGAAGGCCTCCACGTACTCTTCCAGCGGCACGCCGTATTGCAGGCCAAGCGAGATGGCGATGGCGAAGTTATTCATCAGGCTGCGGAAGGCGGCGCCTTCCTTGTGCATGTCGATGAAAATCTCGCCGAGCCGGCCGTCCTCGTATTCGCCCGTATGCAGGTAGACCTTGTGGCCGCCGACGGTCGCCTTCTGCGTGTAGCTCTTGCGCCGGTTGGGGAGCTTCTCGCGCTCCTGCTGCCTCACGTACACTGCGCGCTCGATGATCTTCTCGACGATGCGCTCCGCAGCGGCAGTCGCGCGCAGGGTGGACGGCTTGTCAGCGTGAAGCTGCTCGGCGACCTCCTCCTGCTCGTCGGCGTCATCGGCGAGGAGCTGGGAGTTGAGCGGCTGGCTGAGCTTGGAGCCGTCGCGGTAGAGCGCGTTG
>CAXMLT010000696.1:0-2885 GCA_964194245.1 uncultured Hyphomicrobium sp. | reverse complement strand
GGCGTTGGCGTTGGCGTTGGGTGGTCCGGTTCGGGCACAGGACGCGACGACGCAGCTTCCTCCAGTCGTGGTGGAGGGTTCCGATGACGGCACGAAGGCTGCGCGGAAGAAGACCAGCCAGGGCACCGATACGCGCCTGACCGATGTTGACGGTACTCCCACGACAGGCGCTAAAGGGTCGGGCAAATCGACTGCGCCAGGCGTCAGCGCACCAGGCGATGTCAGCGGTCCGGTCCCGGGCGGTGGTGGTATTACGGGCGCATCAACGAGCATCATCTCGCGTGAGGATATCGAGCGCTCTCCGCAGGCGACGCTTGTCGATATCATCTCGCGCGCGGCGGGAGTGCAGACGACGAGTTTCTATGGCGGCGTCAATGGAGTCGGTACGACTGTTGATCTGCGCGGCTTTGGCGTCACGGGAGCCTCTAACACCTTAATCCTGATCAATGGCCGCAGGCAAAACGACTGGGACCTGCCCGGCTTCGACCTTTCCACCATCGCAAAGGGATCGGTTGAGCGCATCGAGATTACGCGCGGCAACTCCGGCGCGGTCCTTTACGGCGACGGAGCGGTTGGCGGCGTCATAAACATTGTGACCCGCAACGGCCAAGGCACTCCCAATCAAGCACGCATCGAAGGTGGGTTGGGCTCGTTTAATACTAAGGTAGAAAATCTTTCGGCGAGCGGCTCATCGGGTCCCTTCTCGGCGTTCGTCAATGGCAACAACTTTGACAGCGACGGCTATCGCGACAACAATGCATTTCACGAGAAAAGTGCGGTTGGCGACTTCCGTTGGACATTCAATGGGGGAAGCGCGTATTTCACCGTTGCGGGCGACGATCAGAGGCTCGGCTTGCCAGGGCCGCGCAACGTCGGATTCGACTTTATCTCAGGCACAAATATTGACCAGCTGCACGACGACCGGCGCGGGACCAATACGCCGTTCGATAATTCTGAGCAGCAAGGGTTTCGCGGAACACTCGGCTTTACCTACATGCTCAATTCCCATTTCGAGCTGATCGTCGATGGTGGCGTCCGCACGAAGGAACAGCAGGCGTCATTCTTCTCTTCTGGCTCGGAGTCCCATCTCGACACCGACCTCACGACAAAATCTCTGACTCCGCGCGTCAACATCACGAAGCCTTTCTTCGGACTACCGTCCCGCGTCATTGCTGGCATCGATCTCTTCGATACCGACTATGACTCGCATCGAAGTGAGTTTGAGGGGCTGCCGCCGATCCACATTTATGAGGGCGGACAGGAAATGCTGGCAGGCTACTGGCAGCAGACTGTGACTATATTCCCAAAAACCGATCTTTCTGCCGGCGTACGTCTACAGAGGAACGACACTAAGGTGCGCGACACCTTTGACCCTAATGCGCCCATACCGCTGTTCGGCGCCAATCCACAAGGCGTACCTATTAATCAGAGCGAGACCAACGACGCATGGCATCTCGGTGCCGAGCATGAAGTGCTCCCCGGGCTAGCAGTATTCGGCCGAGCGGCACATAGCTTCCGTGTCCCGAATGTTGACGAACGTATCGGCGCCGCGCCGGTGCTCCACGTCACCGATTTCGACCTGCGGACGCAAAAGTCACATGACTGGGAAGCGGGCGTCCGATTGTACTTCGGCGATGTCGAGGTTCAATCCAGCTACTACGACATGCACCTCACGGATGAAATTCATTTCAGTCCGATAACCTTTGAGAACACGAATCTTGACCCGACGCGCCGCCAGGGCGTCGAGACGATCGCGAGTTGGCAGGCAACGCGCGACGTCCGGCTGCGCGGCAATCTCACCTACACGGACGCGGAATTTTGGGAGGGTCCTCTAGCTGGAAACAAAGTGCCGGAAGTCTCGCCGTGGACGGCTAATGCGGGGGTGCTTTGGAACATCTTCGGGCCTCAACTCTGGCTCGACGCCGACGTGCGCTTCTTTAGCCAGCGCTATCTCGACGGTGACGAGATCAACTCGAACGCGGTTTATTTTGTGCCAACGACCACCCTCGTCGATTTGAAAGTAGGCGGTCAATTCGACCACTTTTTCTGGTCGGCGGCGGTGCAAAACATGTTCGACCGGCAATATTACGATTACGGGCTCGATACAAGCTTCCCGGGTTTTCCGTTCTTCTCCTTCTATCCGCAGCCCGGCCGCACCTACCTCGTAAAGGCCGGCGCAACTTGGTGACGGCGTATTTCCATCAATCCGGGATCCTTGCGAAGCGAGGCCCGGATTGAGCTCTCCTTGGAACGAACATTTCGCGACGGACCAGCCCGCAGCCCCTAAATGGTTCCGATGTCCGCTGCGGGTCAGACTCGGAAGGTCAGGGCATGTCCGCCGCACGTCCGGTTTACCCCACTCAGCGGACGATTGCGGAAGGAAGCCTGAATGTCTGTGATGGGCCAGGAGCCGACATACAGACTTGGCAACGTGCGATGACCTGTTCAGACGCCCGATCCCACTAGCGGAGGTCGGCCGACCCTATGGGGTGACTCTGATGCCGTTGTGGGCACGTCCGCTGTTCCGCGGAAGACCGGCCAAGTCCACGGCTCACGATGTGAAGCGGCATTGCCGATATCGCTAGCGCTGGACAGAGCTTTGCTTTGCAGCACGCCCCATCGCAAACTGGCCAACGGCCCCTTCAGTATGGAATTCGAGCCCCGTCATCTTGGCAAACAGCTCAATGTCGATGCTCCCTATCGCGCATCCGCCGAGCCCTAAATCCGTTGCCATGAGGTAAAGCGTTTGAGTCAACGCCCCCACATTCTTCAGCACCAAGGAATATGCGAGTGAGCTGTACTTCCACGAGACGCGCCCGAAGCGACCGGCGATGGTAATCAAAACCTGCGCCGTGGCGGTGGCCTGCCCCTCATCACGATACCAG